>DATFRK010000218.1:0-15548 GCA_035263325.1 Pyrinomonadaceae bacterium
ACGGACTCGGAGCTCGTCAAATCGCAGTTGTTTGATCTTTTTCCAGCTTGGCAAAATTCTTCAGGCTCGCACTTTCACCGACTCGATATCTTTCGAAGAACTAGAAGCTAATTCGCTGTACACCTTCAACCATTCGTCCCGCACACTCTCCCAATGATATTTGCTGCATTCCTCCAGACCTTGCTGAATGAGGCTTGCTGCCAGTCCAGGTTCGTCAAACAACCGCAACGCACTCGCAGCCAGTTGTTCGTAATCCCCTCTTGGAACGATGAGTCCAGTTCTACCATTGTCGACCATGTACGGTATGCCACCGGCGTCCGTGGTAACCACCGGTAGTCCGCAGGCAAATGCTTCCAAGATCGACAGCGGCTGATTGTCAATCTCTGAGCCGTTGAGAAAAACGTCATTCTCGTCGTAGAGATCAATCACCTGGTCATGGCTCACACGACCGACAAATTCAGTGTTTTGCAGCTTCAGGTCGCAAGCGAGCTGTTCGAGTGACGATCGTTCCGGACCATCTCCCGCGACCACTAGCTGCGCCTCAGGAAGGCGCTTTTGCAGGACCGCAAACGCCCGCAACACCCGATCAACTCCGTAGTGTCTCTCGAAATTTCGATTCGACAGAAATCTCGGCTGCAGTACCGAGCGCTCGCGAAAGCGAAACCGATCTGTCTCGATCAGGTTATAGATCGCTCGTGCCGGCAAGCCAAACTCCGCGAACACCTCAACCAGGTAAGCCGACGGCACAATCAACTCATCGACCAGTTTGAGTGTGGGAATGGCGGTGCGACGCCAACGCCGTAAATGATCGTCTGCTTCGCCACTGTGATAGTTCAGCAGAATCCCTTTGCCATATAGTTTGCTGATCAGTATTGCCGGCGTCGGCGCCAACAGGAATGAGAAATACGAGGCCGAGAAGATATGAATTACGTCGTACTGCCGCACCTTGGTGAAGAGCGAAGCGATATAGGCAATCGAAGTAACGATAGTGCGGACATACTTGACCGCCTGCAACTTACGCAATACCCCAGGTAAGCGCGGATTGACAGGCAGCAGATCAACCTCGAGTTGTGGTTCCTGCCGTAGTCGTTGTAACAGCCGGTCGGCCTGAACGGCCTGGCCACCGAGAATGTCGAGCGACGGCGCCACGATGAGCAACCGCACCGGAGACGATGCAGTTTGCTTGCTAACTGAAGTTGCGACTTCCTTCATCATGTTAGCGTCGCCCGTTAGTGGCGAGTAGTCGTTCATACAATTCTTCAGTGCGCCTGAGTTGGGCCTCGCACGAATACTCCTTCTCAACCACGCGCCGGCCCGCGTTACCCATCGAGCTAGCTTTGTCGGAGTGAGTCAGCAGCGAGATTATTCGTTCCGCCATCTTTGTGTCGTCACCTGATTGCACCAGGTATCCAGTTTCACCTTCGACGATTGCTTCCCTCGCACCACCGACATCGGTGGCGACCACGGGTCGTCCCGCGGCCATGTACTCGAGGATCGAATTAGAAAATCCTTCCGACTTAGAACTCAAGACACAGACGTCGGAAATGCTGAGCAATTCGGCAATCTTCTCGCACCGGCCCAGAAAATAGGTATGCTCCGCCAGTCCCAAACTGGCGGTCAACTCCCGCAACGAACCGGTCAACTCTCCTTCACCGGCCAACAAGAACGCGGCGTTGGCAACAGCACCTCTGACCTGCTGCGCACTGCGGAGGAACATGGGATAGTCTTTCACATCGTGCCGCATGTTAGCCACAATGGTGACAAACTTCCGGTTTTGAAGCTCCGCAGGCAGACCGAGGAGGGCCAACGTCTCCGAGCGCGATAGTTTCCGCAGCGGTTCGAGTCTCGTAACGTCTAATCCGTTGGGCACCAGCGCGATTTTCTCTTTGGCATTACCCTCTTCAATCAGCTTTTCTTTTACGGCACTGGAATTGGCGACGATTTGATGGGCCAGTGAGTAGGCAAACTGTTGGGCCCGAGCTTGCGCACCAGTGCGCATGCCACTGGTCTCGCGGCGCGACGCAATACGCACGGGCACCCGGGCTATCGCCGCGCCAGTAACGCCGAAAATGTTGGTGTAAAAATCATGGGCATGAAGGATGTCAATCTTTTCTGACTTCAGCCAGGCGCGAAAACGTCGCAGCTGTTTCACTGCATTTGCATCGTAAAAGCTATTGAGAGGAAAGGCAGGAATCTCACCCAGGTCGAGTTGTTCGATGTCGGCGCGCAGTACCCCTTCGGGATTCAGACAGGCTACGCGCACGCTGAACCGCCCGCTTTGCTGCAGCAGCCTGGTAAGCTGCACTGCCTGACGTTCCGAGCCGCCTTGATGAAAACTATCAATGAGTTGAAGAACTGCAGGCTTCAATAAGGTGAGAAACTCCGTTCTAGACAGGGGCAGGCACCAATTGGCTGGTCACATCTTTTCCCAGGGCAACGCTACCAGAATTGTCTAAGTAATTTCTTAGCCACAACTCCAGCATCATCAGAGCCCATAAACCATTCGAGTGGTCGCGTCGTTCACGTTCATGTTCAGCGAGCAGCAGATCAACGTAGGTTGTCTCAACGAAGCCACGCTCGCGCGTGCGCTGATCCATCAAAGTTTCGCGCATGCGTTCCCGCAGTTGTCTGTTTATCCACTCCTGGATGGGCACGCCAAAACCTTGTTTCGGCCGATTCAGAATCTCCGCCGGAACAACATCCTGTACTGCTCGCTTGAACAGGTGCTTGGTTTCGAGGCCGGCCATTTTCAACGAGGCCGGGATGCGAGTTACAAAATCAATCAGTTTGTGATCAAGCAAGGGTGCGCGCGCTTCAAGTGAAGCGGCCATGCTGGTGCGATCGACTTTGGCGAGTATGTCGCCGGGCAAATAGGTTTTGCTGTCGAGGTATAGCAGCTGATCCAGTGGGTCACCAGTCTTAACCTGGGCGGCAAGCTCATGAAAGAAACTTGCCATCTGACCATCCCCTAACTGCTGCTTGAAAGCGGACGTGTACAGCGAGCGCTTATTAAGACTTGTGAATACCGACACACTATCCAAATAGCGATCGATTGGATCCAGGGTGATGTTGTAAAGATAGTTTCGTCCCAGGGTGCCATGAGGGAGTCGCCCGGTTAGGGGCTGCATCATCTTTTCTCGCACTACCCGCGGAACCTGGGCAAAGTTTCTTCGTTTGTGTTCGGTTACATAACGAGTGTAACCGGCAAACAACTCGTCACCGCCGTCACCGGAAAGCACCACCGTAACATGTTCGCGCGCCAATTTCGCCACCACGTAATTGGGAATGGCAGCCTGGTCGGCAAAAGGTTCATCGAGATGCCAGACCAGCTTGTCAACTACGTCGCAGATCTCGGGGGTGACAATGAACTCGTGGTGTTCGGTGCCAAACTTTTGCGCCGCGACCCGCGCATATTTGAGTTCGTCGTAACTATCCTCATGAAAACCTATGGAAAACGTTTTCACAGGTTGACTCATGTGACGAGCCATTAGTCCAACGATCGTGCTCGAGTCGATCCCGCCAGATAGGAACGCTCCGAGCGGCACATCAGAAATCAAGCGCAGGCGCACTGACTCATCCAGCAGCGCCCGCAACTCATCCAGGTAATCTTCTGCCCGGCGCGAATCTGCGGGCTCGAAGTTGAAATCCCAGTACTGCTGCACCTTGACGCCATCACTCGCAAACGTCAGGTAGTGACCGGGGGGAAGTTTATGGATGTCTCGAAAAATGCACAGCGGATCAGGGACATAACCGAGCGTGAGATAAGCATCGACTGCCTGGGGATTGAGCTCGCGTCGCACATCAGGATGCAGCAGTAACGACTTGAGTTCCGAACCAAAGACGAGCGTTCCCTGCGGCGTTAAGGTGTAATAGAGCGGTTTCTTACCGGCCCGATCTCGCGCGACAAAAAGTTGCCGCCGACCAGCGTCCCAAATAGCAAACGCGAACATGCCTCGGAGGTGTTCCAAACAAGCTGCGCCAAACTGTTCGTACGCATGAACGATAGCTTCAGTATCGGAACGGGTTTGAAACTGATGGCCCAACGACTCCAGCCGCGGCTGCAGCTCGAGGAAGTTGTAGATCTCGCCGTTGAAAACAATGGTTACCGAGCCGTCTTCACCCGAAATAGGTTGATGTCCGCCGGCCAGGTCAATAATCGACAAACGACGCATGCCGAGGGCGACGCCGTCCTGCAGCATGGTCCCCTGATCATCGGGGCCACGATGCGTGATGATCCGGCACATCGCGTCCAGGATCTGCGCCCGTTCCTCTTGACCACGACTCTTCTGCGTGTCCCAGAGATCAATAAATCCCGCAATGCCACACATGAACGATAATCCTATTTCTTACAATTGATTTCCTAAGCGCTAATCTGACGCTTGCGATACCGGTTCCTTAGATCTCGGCCGGAAAACCAGTTCCCAGAGGTCCCGCAACACTAACTTGCCCGCGGGAATTTGGCTAAGCACCAACAAAGCGACGACCGAAGTGATCACGAAACTACCGACGATACCTAACAGCGGATCTGGTCCAACCAGCTTGCGAAAAGCAAGACAAGACAGCAAGGCCACGATCGAGGAGCCGGCAAAGGGCGCTATCAGCCGGTAGAAGTCCTTGGTTCGCACCGGTCCGGTGCGTCCTACGTACCAAAATAACAACGGATAGAATATGAGCAACTTACCCAAAGAGAACGAGGCGGCGACCCCCACTGCGCCCCAGGGAAGACCAGCAGCGATGGACAGCATCGTGATCGGCGCACTGATCACTGACCAGCGCAGCATGTGATGTACGCGGCCCTGGCTGACCAGCAGCCAGTCGGCAGTATTGGCCAGTGGCTGCAGCAAACCGGCGATTCCCAGGCAAATGAAAACGCGAGCCGTAAAATTCCACTGCGGGCCCAGGACCAGATGAACCAGCCAGTCAGCACTCGCAATCATGAAAGCCATGCAAGGCATGGTTAGCAGCAACACCTTCTCCATGATCCGAATGTAGGCCTCGCGGTAGCGTTGCGGCGAGTCGTTCAGTCGACTCAGGGCCGGGATCGTCATCGCGGCTATGGGCTCATTGATCTGTTCGACCGGCAAGCTCCACAACTGCATGGCCTTCGCATAAAAGCCCAAATGGTCTGGACCCCAGAAACGACCAATAAGTAAGCCATCCAGGTTACCCGAGAAATAGTTGACCGTCGTATAGCCAGTCACGTGGCCACCAAACTTCAACATGCCACGCACGCCAGCATTCTTCTTGGGCCAACTTGGCCGCCAACCACAGGTAATCCAGACGGCCACCGCGTGCGAACCGAGCAAGGCAAGTTGGGCGAAGACAAGTGACCAGTAACCCGCCCCGCGTAGTGCGAGAGTGATCCCCACTCCGTAACCACACACCATAGAAATGAGATTGGCTGCGCTCAACGCAAAGAAGCGCATCTGCCTTTTCAAAAGCGCTTCGTGCTCAACCGAAAGGCCACCTAACACAAAGCCACAGGCAACTACCGCGGTTATTCCGGTCAATCTCGGCTCTTCGTAAAACCAGGCGACGAATGGCGCCAGGGCCGCGACCACGATTGCAATGCCCAGGCTAAGACCAACGTTAATCCAAAACAGGGTACTTACCTGACCGTGGGTGAGGCGGGTAATTTGCACCGTCGCGTGCGAAAGGCCCAGGTCCTTAAACAAGGAAGCAAAGCTGGTGACCACCGCGACCATGCCGATCAAGCCATAGTCTTCCGGAGTGAGCAGACGGGCCATGACAGCAGTGGCGATGAGAGTGACGATGAACTTTAGTCCGTGTGAAACGATGGACACGGCGCCACCCTTCACCGTCCTCCCTTCAATCGTCGGCAGGAGGTGGTCCGTTTCCAGGTGGTGGTCGTGACGGCTATCCGTCACTTGCTCAACAGCTGAGTTAAGCTGGGCCATGTGCGCCTTGTTTGTCCTATAAGATCTGATCAGTTTCCCAGTGCGGTAATATGCTGTGTGGTCGAAATCGTCGTAGGAAATTTTCTCTCAAGCAGTCGTAATTAATTCATCGAACAACTTGCCGATTTGGCCGGTAGTCAGGCGGCGATCAAATCTGGCCACCGTATCCTGGTCGCAGACGTGACTAACCTGGCCCAACTTCCACTGACTGTAACACTCGTGCAAAGCCGCTCTAATCCCGTCATGATCCGATGGATCTAGCGACCAGCCACATCCGGTAGTACGGATTAGATGGGACAGCGATCCTTCGGAAGTAAAGGCCAGGATTGGTCGACCCGCTTTCAGATACTCGTAGGTCTTGCCGGGAATCTGAATCGTCAGGTTTTCCGCCAGCAATAAGAGGAGGTCGGCTTCAGTCATTCTTCGTAATGTTTCCTGGCGGCTCCTTGGTCCAACCATGTTGACGCAGCCTTCGAGATTTGTGTCAGCAATCATCCCTGGAACTCCCCGGCCGACACTGTCATCACACCAACCAAGCAAATCAATCTGTAACTTTTCGCGCTCGATCTCACCTGCTTCAAGCAAAGATTGCAACGCCTTGAACATGGGCATTGGATTCCGCTGCGCGTACAGGTGTCCGGCGTACAAGATCGTAAACTTGGTCTTCTCCGGGCGCGATTTGTTGTCGCGCTCCAGATCGATCTCCTTCCACTCCTCGGAGTCGAAGCCATTGGGAATTGACGTAAACTTTGTCGGGTATTGCGGATAAGCTTCCCGCAACTTAATGCTGTGTCCTTCGGTCACCGAGACGACTCGATCAGCACGTTTGATGACCATCTGCTCAAGTCGTCGATTCGCACTGATCGCCGCTTTCGGCAGAAACCAACCGGGCTGGTGAGCAGTCAACCAGGGATCGCGGAAGTGCGCTACCCACGGCAACCCAGTCAATCTCGCTAACGCGTATCCGACCAGGTGTCCGGTAAAACAGGGAGCCGAAGAAAAAATTATCTGAATCTTATTCTCTTTGATTGCCTTCAACCCACCCAGAACACCAGGTATCAGCCAGCCGGTATGCATGTCTGGAATCGTCAACAACGAAACCAGCGTCGAGCGAAGCTTGTCTTTTCCCTCAGGCGGAGTTGGCTCACCGGTCGCGGCCACCTCTACTGACTGGCTTTCTTCTGACTCGTCAGATTCCGAACCACCAACCAGGCGTTTAAGCCAGCGGTACAGTCCAAACGGGTGCGGCAACACTCTCGTTTTGACAATCGCCTTGGCAAACTTTGTGTGGTCATTGCTTGACGTTTTCGGCTGGTACTCCTCAGCGATGTACTTGTCTTGAATCGTCAAGACAATCGGTTCCCAACCATACAACGGCAGGTGCCGGGAGACTTGAGAACACGAGTTGGCCCCGATCTCCATGCTTGGTGGAAAACTGTGAGTGACAAAAAGTACCCGTCCGTGAGGCGCTGGTAGCTCGGCCTGCGGGGGTGTAGTGGCGACTATTTCTTCCAAGGCTTGCATGATCCCTAACTGTTATGACTCCGTCGACCGAGTACGGCAAAAGCAGCCTGCTCATTCACCGTCTCATCTTGTAAGCCGGATTCTGTTTTCCAGCGGTCCATTATCGCTTGTTCCTCAGGGCGATCGGTATCGTCCAACAGGATTACCGAGTTTGTCGGCAACCTGCTTCCCATCACCGGTAACAGACCATAACGGCCACCCTTGGTCGAGCCCGGTGGTCCATCGCAAACTACGAGTGAAAACTTGGTCGGCAAGTTCTCCAATGGCGGATCGTACCAATCAAAGTCTCCGTAGTCGCGTAACGGCGAGAAACACGCGTGGACATTTGCCAGTCCATTTCGTTTCAGGACCGACTCAACCTTCCGGTGCCATTCAGGATGGTGTTCAAGCGAATAAACCTCAGTGTTTCGACCCTGGGTCAACAACCCCATCAGCACTGTTGTTATCCCGCTGCCACATTCAAGGATTGGACCATCGGTCGCAGCAGCACGACGCGCTACTTCTTGGAGGTAGTCAACGCGCGCTACAAAACCATCGTTGCTCCAACCGGTGACCAACTCGATCAGCGTTTGCCGATCCGGAACCTGGCCCGCGGGCAATCGCCTAATCGCACGAACCGCATGACCCAGCTTGTAGTCGTTCAACAACTCTCTTGCTTTGGCCTTCAGCCTCATTCGCACCAACTCTCTAACTATCGGAGTTATCCAGGCGACTTCGTAATTAGTCACCAGGTTACAGCTTCTATTTCCGTTTCAAGGCGACCAGCAGCGACTTGCCGGCATCCCAGAGAGCCAGTCTTCCTTTGGGAATTAAGGCTAGCACGGCTAAGTAAACGATACCCATAATAATTGTGCACGAGACGACGCCTGCCAGCGGGCGCTGAAAATGTACCCAATGCCGAGTTGCCAAGGCGGCACCTAATCCAGACAACGTGGCGACGACAAAAGGCGCCATCGTCCGATAGAAATCAAAGGTTCGCACCGGCCCCGAACGCCCAACATACCAGTAGAGAAACGGATCAGTGATACACACCTTCGCGGTCGCGTATGCAACCGCGACGCCAAATGCGCCCCAGGGAATACCAACGATGAAAGACGCAACGATCACCGGACTATGAAGCAGACCATAATTGAACAGTTCCTTGGTGCGTCCCTGGGTCAGGAACAACCAGCCAGTGGTGTTGGCTATGGGCTGAAACATTCCGGTGATCCCAAGCACCAGGAAAACGCGCCCTACCTCAGCCCAATTTGGGCCCAACATTATTCGGACGATCCAATCAGCCGTAACGATCATTAAACCGACGCCGGGGATCGTTAACATAGCAATCTTTTCCAGCAGTCGGAGGTATGCTTGCCGGTAGCGTTCCGGTGAATCGGTGAGTCTGCTAAGAGCTGGTACAGCGACCGCGGTTATGGGCTCGTTGATCTGTTCGATGGGCAGACCCATCAACTGATAGGCCCGTGAGTACACTCCCAGTTGTTGCGCACCCCAAACTTTTCCCACCAGCAAATTGTCAAAGTTCCTGGCGAAATAACTGACGAGGGAAAAGCCAGTGAAGTTACCGCCAAACTTGATCATCGACTTCACGCCGGCGTTGCGCCTGGGCAAACCCGGACGCCAGCGACAAACTACCCAAACACCAATAGCGCCGGTGGCCAGCTGGGCCAATTGACTAAAGACCAAAGCCCAATAACCAAATCCTCGCCAGGCCATCAGTATCGCGACAATGTACCCGGCAATAATCGAGAGCAATGAAATCGCACTGATGGCAATGAAACGCATCTGCCTGCGCAAGAGCGCGTCATGTTGCACAGTCAAACCATTCAAAATGAACCCCAGCGCGGTCACAGCTGTGATGGCTGTCAAACGACTGTCTTTATAAAACCACGAAACCGCCGGGGCCATGGCCACTGTTACCACCGCCAGCGCCGCACAAACGGCATTGTTGAACCAGAAGAGCGTGCTGACTTGTTCCCGGGTAACTTCTGCCTTTTGAATAGTGGCAGCCGACAAGCCCATATCTTTAAAGATTGATAAGAAGCCCGTCAGAATCGCGACCATTCCCAATACGCCGTAGTGTTCTGGCGTTAGCAGGCGTGCCATCACTGACGTACCCAACAGAGTCACCGCAAACTTCAGGCCGTTTGAGGCCATGGTGATTGCTCCGCCGCGCGCAGCCCGGGTTCCCAGATCTTTCCGCAGGTGATCGATCTCAAAGTAGCGATCTTTGGAATTGGTAGTGGTTGGTAGTGCGGCTTCGTTCTGGGCCATGTTGAGTGATTGGGGCAAACTTGGCGAGGAGTGTCGCCTTAGCTGCGCCTTTCGGCGCTGGTCACCAGGCGGCAAATGCATACACCCAGAAACACTTCTACTGATTGACTTAAGTACGTTGATCTCATGCTAGACAGGGATCTCCCGCGCGAAGAAATCACTCGGTTAAGATACTTTGAATGCTTGCTCAATTCCCGGGGCAGTACTCACTTGTTGGGTAGTTATGGGCCTTTCGGTATCGTGCAGGCGTCTCAGGCAGATAGCATAGGCTACGAGGTAGTAAGCGTACCATAGAAATGCAACTGAGGCGAAGAAGCTCGAAACCATGTAACCGATCAAGCTGGCTTCAAGTCCAACGGAAAGGTAGTAAATGCTAGAGCGACGTTGCTTCAAATCTTCTTCGTAGGAGATCCTGCGCAACTGTCTGGTGGGCACTACCAGGAACATGATGTAGATCACCGCGGCGGCCAAACCCAGTTCAGAAGCAACTTGAGTATAGGCGTTATGACTAGCGTGCTCGGTATTGGAATAGAGATAGTAATTGTCCATGCCCACGCCAAATACGGGGTGTCGAGCCGCTATCAGCAGCGAGCGTTTCAGGTCGTCAGTCCGAATTTGAGCAGAACCGTCAGACGTCGTCCGCAAACGACTGCCATAGCCACTGGGAGCGAACGCCACCATTACCAGAACCAGGAACGCCAAAACGGCCGGGATGAGCAACTTATTGTGGCGCGCCAACCTCCAGGCAAGGACGCCGCCGGCGCACATCATGCCGAGGAATCCGCCGCGAGAAAAAGTTGCGACGACCCCGCCCATCGCCAGGACTACACAGGCTGCATAAAAGATCTTCATCAGTACCGACCGACTACCAAGTAACAAGGCGACGGCAAGTGGGAGCATGGTTACGAGGTGCAGGGCCAGATCGTTGGGGTTGTCAAAGAGACCACCAATGACTCCTTCGATTCGCTGTCCGTTAAGGCCCAATCGTCCCAGGCGGAAGTCGTTGATGGCAGAAACGCTCAACACGCAACTGCCAACAAGCACCATGAAGAGCAACAACTTCATGCGCTTTTCAGTGCGCACCACATTCACCATCACGATGAACATGATCACAACTTTGATGTAAGTATTTACTCCATTCCACGCGATTGCCGGATCAGTTGCGAAAGGAATCGACAGCAAACAGGCCAGGAAGAGCAACAGCACCAGGTTCACCTCGCGCGGACGCGAAGTAATCTTGTTCTCAAGGCCAAGCTGAGTTGGGATAAAAACCAACAGGGTGAAATTCGCTATCCAATAAGCGCTCGATGAGAGCCAGGACAGCGACGGAGTCCATTCATAAGGTCGGAAGAAGACGAGAAAAGTGAAGAGGTACAAGCCAAGAAAACTAATTGTATGACCGCGCTTAACGATCCATGTCTCCTTGAGCCTGGGCCATCCAGCTTCTTTTGCGGTCTTTGCGCGGCTCGTCGTAGAGACGTTGTGAGACTGATCGTTTCCGCCGAGGGGACGCTTTGTCGTTACCTCGGAACTCTCCGGCCATACCGTCTGATTACGAGTCCACTCCGCCTCGGCATCCTCCAGCCTCATATCTCGTTTGCCTTTTGGCCGGGTTACGGGTTCGTAGTCAGAGATTTGGTGTTTGTAAGACATCGTTAATTCTTTTAAGCGGCTCGTGTGCCGTAAATACGTTGAAATAGTCGCGGCGCAATCTTCAATGCCAAAATTACCAGCTGCAGTTTCCGATTAGGCACCAGGCTATTAGATTCTGAAAATGACTCGATTGCGCCTGCGAAGTTGCCATCACGCAAGCATTCTTTGCCACGCCACGCTTCAATGACCGCTCTGCGCTTGGGCATCGTACGCTTGATGGCCGCTACTTCATCCGGAGTCAGGTCGGTTCGTCGACTAGCTTTGGTGAGCACCGTTACTTCGTCTTCGAGAGACCCCAGGTCGTCAGCAGCTAAACCGGCTTCGTAAATACGATGCCTGGCGAGAGCCTTGCTTTGATAACTCATGCGCGCGCCGTTTCGCTTTGCCAGTCGTAGCCAAAGATCCAAATCCTGTGAACTTCTTAAACTCTCGTCAAATAATCCCACCTCGAGAATCGGTTCACGACGAGCCACCACGGTTGTGGTAATCGCGCTGCACTTCCCTTCGAGCAGACTGCTGAAAGTTACTTCTCCGTCAGAGGGGTTGTCATCCATCACCGTTCTACCGGGAGTAGCCAGTTCCCCGAAAGTTGTTGCATTAGCGTAGACGAGATCGTAACCCGGGCTGTCTTCTATCAGTGCGAGCTGTTCGCTCAAGTGGTTTGGAAGGAACGCGTCATCCGCATCGAGAAACGCGATGTACTGACCGCGAGCCGCCCTCAGCGCAACATTGCAGGCCGCGCCCACGCCGCTGTTTTCCGTTTTGAGATATACGATTCGATCCATGAAAGAAGCTAACTCACGCTCCAGCTCCTCCGTGTCGGGTGAACCGTGGTTAACAACAATAACCTCGTAGTCAGTAAAAGTCTGGGCGAAGACAGAGTTCAGTGCTTCGACAATATACGGGGCAACGTTGTAGGCGGGAGCAACAACACTCACTTTGGGGCTGCCGCTCTGTTTCTCCGGAACTGTTTGGGGCATCGGGGAATTTCTTTCTCGTTGAAGAGTTACGCGTCTT
This sequence comes from Pyrinomonadaceae bacterium, assembly GCA_035263325.1. Classification (GTDB taxonomy): domain Bacteria; phylum Acidobacteriota; class Blastocatellia; order Pyrinomonadales; family Pyrinomonadaceae; genus PSRF01. The sequence goes on from DATFRK010000218.1 coordinate 12,384, forward strand.
TAAAACCCTTCCAGGCATTTCTAACCGCAGGGGAATTGGGCGTCCTCACAAGTGTTCGCTACAAACCCAATTCGCTGAGGGAGAAACCACTCTCAGAGCGGGGCTTAGTACACTATATTTCCCCGATAAAAGCAAAAAGAAGCTGCATGCGTCCGACGCACGGCAGCCTCCATTGAACAAAGAATTGGCCTTGCCTTTTCCGAGCCAACTCCCCGCTGTTAACGGTTCCTCGGAACCGAACTTCTTTAAACCGGGACCTCTTTTTCGTCCATCGCGAAGACCAATGACTTGACCCGTTCGCGCAAGGCTATCTCGAACTGCTTAGCCTCTTCGACTTCAGAAAATGACAGGGCCCGGAGCTCCTGCTCAATGCGGCGGCGGTAGTCTGATACCAGGGAATCAGAAACTCCTAATACGGCCGCAACTTCCAGTTGAGTCGAATGGTCAGGCGACAAGTAGCAGTGCCAGAGTACGCCCAGGATCCGGTTGTATTGCTTTACTTTCCCGCGTACAGCTTCATGCAAGTTCTTGAGAAACTGGTCTACAAAACCAGCCGCTTCCTTCTCTGATTCTCGGCGCAGTAGACCTTCCTCCGGGTTCTCTCGTTTGTCGACCGCTTCGTAGCTGTTACCGTTTTCGTTGTCGCTATCATCTCCATCCAGGGGCACGAGATAGATGTCCATTACCGGCAACCGCGACATCACCAGGCTGCGCAAAGTGCGAACATCTACAGGCGAGTCCACTGCATCAAGCACCGAGATAATCAATTCTTCCAGGTCAGGATTGCTGATCACGACCTGCGAATCTCCGGTGCAGCCCACCATCCTGGTGTCTCGCTGACGGACGGGAATCATCTGCACCCGTTCCTCAACTTCATGCGCACCCCGTCGTGCTTTTGCGTCGCTCCATTCGCTCAAACCGTAAACTCGGTCTGCCAGCCGACGATGTGGTTCATCGTCTATGCCGCTGGAGTCGAAGCGACGGAAATTTGTGCTGGACTGAATCAGGGTGGAAATGCGACGGGCGAGGCGATAACTTTCAGGGTGCCGTTTCCGCAACTCAGCGGTCAGCAAATTGGTTAACTCAATTTGGCTAATTTCGCACTCAATCTCGTAGTCCGTCATCTCGGTTTCGAGATAGTGCTCAAAACGATTCTTGCTAAGCAGCTGAACAAAAAGCTCCTGAGTCAGGTCCGAGAAGGCTGAACTCCCGCCCTCTTCGATCAGCAAGCCGGCGCTACGAGAGGCCCTAACGAGGGGATGATGCGAGACGATTCGATGCAGGTCTGACCACAGGCGACTGACGTCGGAAGCGCGCAGACTTTCCACCCACTTGGCACTTCTACTCTGGCGATAGTGAGTCCGTCGCGCTCGCTGCTGGGTCTGCTTGTCGGCAGTTCCGGATTCTTGCGCCTTTTCGTAATCTTCACTTATGGATTTCACAGGATTGTCCGTGTTAGCCCCAGTTGTCGTAGGCGATAAAACCGGCCCTTCTGTTTGGCAATAACTTCGGTTGCTGGTAATTAACCTGGAGTGAGCGTTCGTTTGCGGTCGTGTCTTAGCCGGTTTTGGCTCATTCAGCAGTCTGAACAGTTCAACGTCTGGACGAGAGAGGAATTGCGCCTGCCTAGAGAAAACCGCCCGCCAAGGGAACGCTGAGGGCAGGAGGTTGTACCGGGGCTGGGACCCAGGAGACTACGCTTATCGGTGTGAAATGCCTGGTGTTGATGTTTGGGCGGATAGCTTTCAGATTGCCCGATTTAACCGACACGAAAGCGGGGCTTATCCTGGAGTAGCCATCAGGGAGCGATGTTTGCCCCAACTGACGAGAGGCATGTTAGCAACATTTTTAATCTTGAGCAACATCTTTTTACACAAGTAGATATCGAGTATACAGGCGAAAAAAGGTTCTCTTTTCGAGGAAAAACCTCTGGAACCTAATTGGGATTGAGCATTTTGTAGTGTTGAACCGAAAGAGTTCTATTCTTGAGGCCTAGTGAACCTTCTTGCCCCTGGCTCATCCTCAAAATACGGTTTACGGTATTTGTGTCTACTCAGACTGGAACAGGGAGCTCGGGGGAGCGATGAGAGGCTCTAACAAGAAGGTTTCATTCAAAAAAACGGCCGCGTGTCCGTCTTCGAGTATGCTTCTGTCCTACCGCTCAAAGAAGCTATCGTCGGAAGTATCAGCACTCATCAAATATCACCTGAAAGACTGTGAGTTTTGCAGTGCCGAATTGCCGTTGTTGGCCCATCACAAGCAACCGCAAAAGGGCGAACGAGCCCCGGAGATTCCCATGAATCTCAGAATCCTCGCGGAGTCAATCATGTGTCAGAACAGCAAGTCGAGAATTATCGGCTAGGCAACACCTCTACCAACCAGCAACCCGTTAACGGTCCTGCCTCGTTCGAATTTTCTCTACATCCCGTTGTTAGAAGTGAATGTCGGGAAGCCGTACCGGAAAGAAATCAACTGTAAAGCTCTTCGATGAGGTCGCCGAATCTTTCGTCGATAACTCGTCGCTTCACTTTTAGCGTGGGAGTCAATTCGCCGTTGTCGATACTGAATTCTGCGGGCAGGAGCGCAACCCGGCGAATGCGGAGAAAGTCGTCCAGTTCGCTGGTCAACTCGACCGCGTCACGCTGGACGAGTTTGATGGCGGTCGGGTTGTGACTGAGTTCCACTCGGTCTTTGGAGAATGTCTCTCCGCTGCTTGAAAGAGCGCCAATAAGGTTTTCCCAATCCGGCACAATTAGAGCGACCGGCTGTTTGCGCCCTGCGCCTACTACAACGACCTGACTCACAAACTCACTCTGTTTGAGTAAGCTTTCAATCAACTGTGGGGCGACGTACTTCCCGTTCGATAGTTTGAAGAGGTCTTTCTTGCGATCGGTGATATAGAGTCGACCTTCCTTGTCCAGGTGCCCCACGTCGCCGCTGGCAAACCATCCATCCTTCATGACTGCTGCGGTCGCCTCAGGTTGGCCGTAATAGCCGCGCATGACATTGGGTCCACGCACCAGGATCTCACCATCTTCCGCGATCCGCAGTTCAATGCCCTCGAACGGGATTCCCACCGAGCCAACGTGGTTGTTGCCAGGTCGGTTGGCACACACTATGTACGTTTCCGTCGCCCCGTAGCCCTGAAGAATCGGGATCCCTGCT
>DATFRK010000219.1:0-3768 GCA_035263325.1 Pyrinomonadaceae bacterium
AATAAGATGAAAAGACCTGTCGGGGCTTCGATGACCCAGATGTCGTGGACCACAAAGCAGTCATCGAAACAAATGCTCGCATAGGCTTTGACTAATTCCTCGTTGGCTGGTCGGATCGTGATGCTTGTAATCTGCATGTTCAGTCCACCGTTACAGTTTCCACACGGTGCGTAATCTTCTCCAACGACCTAGCTTTCTGAACGTATCCGGCGAGAAGGGCAATGGCGCAGGAAACTATGACGGCGAACGTGAACCAAATGATACCTTTAAGCGGCCGGCCAAATCGGTTCTCCTTGCCCATGGAGACCAACGCGTAAACGACGCAGGTTAGGCCAAGGAATGCAATCAGCCCCAGGGTTAGAGCTATTATTGTAAGCTCGGGTTCCACTGTCTCTCAGGCAGACTTCTTCAATTCTTTCTCAATCTCAGAATCGATATTGCTGATTCGGATACCGAAAGCGTAGAGCTGCCGGTAGACAAGGAGCTGAAAGATTCGCGGCCAGCTATCAATGCTTTTGATTACGGCGTCTTCCCGTTCCTTGAGGCGTTCTAAATCGGCCGTGTTCATTTGTTGAGGAAGGTCTCCACAAGAGAGATTTATGCAGTCTTGGACAATCTGACTGAAGTCTGCTTGACGCGGTTCCTCGCTAGCTTGGGGCGTCCTGCGATCTGGGCTTCAACCGAACCTAGCGTGAGTTTTGCGTCCTTCCAGACCATCAAGCCCTTCCGTATGTGGTCGGGATGGAAGCCAAGAGTGTCACAGATGTTTTCAAACGAGTAGAGCGACTCGCTGTCTTTGTCTAAAAACCACTCTTCCGCTTCACGAAACAACTGGTTTCCACTCGGTTTTCGTGCAAGGAGGTACTTCTGGAAGTATTCGACGGCATTTTCCAGGACAGCGAGCATGAGCTTTTCCTCGCCTTCGCGAATTGTCCTTTTGTAGACCGCTTCGATGAGGCCAGCATCATCGGGGTCGAATGAAAACCAGCCGTCGGTCCCGAAAGCTGTTTCGTGAATGGATTTTTTCAGCATGATCTAATTCCGGCTTTTGCGACGTAGAAACACGGAAACGACAATGAGGCTGGTCCCAATCAGCAGATAGATTTCAGGCATGCGGCTACTCCCCGGTGGACGGGTAGAGCAAGGCGGAGACCGTTACCGAGAAGTTCTCAGAAATGCGGAGATTGATAAAAGTAGGTAAAAGAGTCGTGAGATGGCAAGAACGGCGATGCCTCAGCCTAGAGGGTGGGAAATAGCAACGGGCGATTTAGCCAGGGGTGACAGGTGACACTAGGTGACGGGGTTTTTAGAAAGTCCCTTATGAAGATGATTTATAGAAAGTTACCTAAAACAGCATCACTACCTATCACCTGTCATCCGCTTCATACCTAGCGGATTTCTTTGTCATGAATGGGATGGTGAAGAGGATGCTTAGCCAAATTGTGCTGCGCGATGAGTGATTACCCTTTGTATAGCGAGCTAACATGGCTGAGCCGACGGGTGCTCCCCGATAGGTCTCAACCCCAATGGTTAGAAACATTGTGGGTAATTAGACTATCCAGTTTCTCCGCCGTTCATATTACTTCGTGCCGACGCCAATAAGTACTTCACCAGGAACCTCAAGGCCGTTAGACCCTTCAAACCGTCTAAGTTGCTCTTCAATTTCGACCCAGGCTCTCTCACGTTCAGTCTCGCTTAATCGGTTCATGAGTTCCCTCATGTCACCGGCACCATTTCTCATTCTTCGAATAGCGTCAGCTGCAGATGGGAAACGTCGCTGTATAGGAATCGTATGAACAGACACATTGAGAAAACCAGTCCGCCTATAGAGGTCTTCAAGTGCCCCTGGATCTCCGAGTGCGAACATCCAGGGTTCTCCTGGCGATGGAGGGGGTATGTTTCCTAAGCGCTGAACGATTGCGAAGACGATTCCATGGTACGGATTCTTTTCTACGGCGGAGAACACAATCACTGCAACTTTCCCTTCAGGCTTCACAACGCGCCGCATTTCTGTGAGCCCTTTCGCTGGGTTCGGAAATAACATCAGAGCTTGCCGACATATGACAGCGTCAAATGAGTCAACATCGAGTTCAAGATTCTCTGCGTTCATTACGCGGGCTTCTACGTTCGTCAGGCTCTCTTTACGGGCCATTTCGGCGGCTACACTTAGCATGCTAGAAGACTGATCCGTCGCCAATACGTACCCTCTTCCTCCAACGCGCTGAGCTGCCATAAGAGTTGACTCACCCGTGCCTGCCGCAACGTCAAGCACTCGGCTGCCTGCTTGGACACCGGCCAAGTCAAGCATCTTCTCCGTTGCAGCTCCGATAATTTGCTGCCGTGCCGCTTGTCCAGCTCTCCACCAATCGGCTCTCTCTTTGAGTTCCCATTTTTCACGTGGAAGAGTCGTCATATGCTGTCCTCCTATTTTGCGCGGGTCGATTGAAACCGATAAGTTTTCTCAGATGCCCATTCTGTATTCATGCGGATTCCAGATATTTCTAACGTGTAGCCTTTACCCCTAAAGCCAGGGAGCTAAATCAAGGGAAGCAGGGAAAACGTGCGGTGATCTAACCCTCCGCACAGCCTCCTTAGCGTTCTTATCTTCTCTCAATCCGACAAACTTTGAATGTCCCAAGCGCCGTCGTCAAAATGGCTCGGTATCTTTGGTCTGCAAGGCAAAGGCTCGTCGCGCTTCTCGGACGATTCGGTCGAGGGATTGTGCAGTTTGTTGCAAAGCCGCCTCGACACATCCCTTCAATTCCGATGATTGGCGCTGCGCCAACAGGAGCTGATAATCTGATAATCCATGAAGAATGGCATCCTCGTCAAGCTGCGACTTCAACTCATCGACGAACCGTTCCAGTTTTCCCTCTTGCGCTAAACTCTTTAGACTGCGCTGCGCAACAAACATAAGCAATTCGAGCGTTGCCGTGAATTGCGGGTCGTTACTCGATTCGACGCGGTAACAGGCGGGCTCTTTTGTCTTGTCCCACTGTGCCGGAGTCAGACGTGGGAAACAGAGTTGAAATGGAGCGATCAACGACATCACGACAAGCCGTTTCTCATCCGCGACACCCGCCACAATGCCAGTGGGTTTGGCTTCCACGGAATCGGCGACCGATGCCCGAAGGGTTGCCAGTGGGCAGTTTTGGGCACTATGAACGAGTAAGCATATGCCGTCCCGCCCCAGCAAACCCACAATGCAATCGATGATGCAAGCAATGTTCTTACGCGTCTCGTCCGAGCCCTTGGGACTGTACGCATAATACAGCACGTGCCCCATGGTCGCGAGCACGTCGTCGATCGACGCAATAGGGAAAGGTTCTCCTCCCAGAACATTCGCACGCCGTACGTCGACTATTCGAAGACGCTGGGAGCCTTTAACCTTCAGCAGCAATCGTTCGGTACTCCGAACGAAACGCTCGTCCGCGTCGAGGCCATAGTAGTTTATGCCGTCGCCTTGTGGATGGACGCGATTGATCGCTTCGATCATTTCATAGGCGGTATGGCCCTCCCCGCAGCCAAGATCCACCAAGGTACTGGGCTCGCCGTCCTTCAACACAACTCCACGTTCCTTCAGCGCATGCAACAGTGATTCGAAAATTAGCCCATGCGCGATCTTCTCTTCCGTATGCCGGGTAAAAGTGACAAACACGCGCCCGTAGTCAATTTGACCGTCTACGATTCGATCTCCCTCTTTGATACTGGAAGACATGACCGCACCTTTAGGGCTGCATCCCACAATCTAATTCGTTCTTGCCAGCT
>DATFRK010000220.1:0-9586 GCA_035263325.1 Pyrinomonadaceae bacterium
GCCACTGCAGAAAACCGGGCGACCTGGCAGCAAGCGCTTCAAACACGCAGTTTGCCGCCAGTCATTGATCCCGATCTAGTTACCGAAAGCGATTTGCGCAATCCGTTTCCCACGAACGCGGCTTTCGACATGCTGCAAGCACGTAAGACTCTCGTCGCCACCCTGTCCGCCAATTTCGCCAGTACGTTAAAGACCGTCATCGCCCTCGACGCGGTACTGAAGGATGCGATTGGAGTGGATGGTTCTGGTCTAGTCGGGATTGATTCGGATCGTTTGCAGGGTGTCGACATCCAGGCTCGACTGGACCAGTTGGATTTATCCAGTCCAGCCTTCGCGTTCCTCGTCACTCTTCGTTCTACGTTAGCGCAGAACCAGGTGCCGCGCGCTGCCGAGTGGCAACAAATGGCCTCGATCCTGGTCCAGGTGCGGAAGCAACGCCTGGTGCAAGCGTGGCGACTGCAAGAAGCTAATGGATCGTTAACCGTGGGACCCGACTTCTTTCAACTACAAGATCTTTCTCAAGTCCTTAGGCAACTTGACAGCCTTGATCCCTGGCGAGCGAGCTGGGAAGGGCGACGGCGGTGGTTAGATACACTACAAGCGCGTGTCAATCAGGAAAACGATCTCGCGAGCGCCTTCCAGGACGCGAATAGCGAGGTCGAAGGAGCCTTGTTGCCGTTGTTGCGTGATGCGCTGGTCTACGCGGCTGGCCCAAACGGTGCGAGCAATGAGTTAAGAACGAACTGGGTCGCGGACCGCTTCCTGATCGACGCCGCTGACGACGGTTCCGAGCAGACTACTCGCATTGAACTGGCGATCGAGACCATGCAAGGTCTCATCTTTGGTTTACGCACTCAGCAATTCCAGAATGGCCCTGACTTCCCAGAAATAGCGGCGACTGCGACTGGCAATGCCCGCATCGAACTGTTCATCAAGGGGCCCGACAACGCTCTCTGGCATCGAACCCGAGACAACAATCAATGGAGTGCCTGGGAATCCCTGGGCGGACAAATTCAATTTGGACCAGCCGCTATCTCGAGAGGGCCCGGCTCGATCGATGTTTTTGCCTGCGGCGCCGACAACCAGCTGCTTTGGAAGGCGTTCCGCAACGGGCAATGGCGTGATTGGGTACCTCTCGGAGGAATTATCACTGCTTCGCCCGCGGCGGTTTCGGCGTCGCCCGATCGCATTGACGTATTTGTGCGCGGCACCGACGGCAGTCTTTGGTGGCATGCAATTCAGTCAGAAACATCCCTGGGCTGGCAAGGTGGTCTGGGGGGCATTCTGAGTGCGGGGCCCGCTGCTGCTTCATCAAAGCCCGGTCGTATCGACGTATTTGTGCGCGGCACTGACCTGGCTCTCTACCGATACGCAATTGAAAACAACGTTCAGCTGGGATGGAGTAGCTCACTCCAGGGCTTACTTGCCGCCGCACCAGCAGCCGTCTCCTCCGCGGTTGGGCTAATCGACGTGTTTGCCCGGGCAATCGATAACGGACTCTATCAATTCAAGGTGCAAGACGGCACGCCGCTGGGGTGGCAGGCGTTTATCGGAGGCTTTCTCAACTCTGGACCAGCGGCAACCTCTACCGCACCAGGAGAGATTAGCGTCTTTGTGCGTGGTGCGACCGGTGCACTCTACCAACGTGACTTTATCGCACCCAATTGGCAGGACTGGACTTTGGTCGACTCACTGTCGCTGGCTCTGATCGATGACGGAAACTTCGAGGAAGAATGGAAGTGGATTGGATCATATGCGACGTGGCGCTCGGCAATGTTCGTTTTCCTGTATCCGGAAAATCTACTCTTGCCCTCGCTCATAAAACGACAGACGCCAGGCTTCGCCAGGTTAATCAATAGTCTTCGCAGTGGCAGGTCCATAACTGCGGAGCAAGCATGTGAGCTGGCCGAGGAATATTCTTCTTACTACGAGGACATCGCCCGGCTCAGTATCGAAGCGTCGTGTGAAGCTGATGCGAGCAGTTATCAAGGCACCAAGTGCGCACCAATTCCAACGCCACCCAAGCACCTGGTGTTCTTATTTGGTCTAGGCGGCCTTTCCGGTCGTCCATACTGGTCGACCTTCGACACTGAAGATAGCAGAGGATATGGGCAGTCTTTTTGGGACCTTGTCCCCGGCCTCGATGTCATTGATCAGATCGTTGCCGCTATCCCCTATCAAACATCAGCGGCGCAACAGTTCATCTTTCTTTTCATCCGTACCACGGAAGGCCAGCTCCAATATCTGACTCTCGACCTGAATGGATTGACGTGGTCGGACCCAAAGGATCTTGGTCTGCCTCCCGGCACCGCGCGCGAGATTCAGGTAGTTCCAATTCAGCGCCCGTTTTTCAATCCTCCTGGCATGATTATTTTGGCGGCTGGGGATTACTACAAACGATTTTTGGATCGTTCTGGAGAAGGATGGATGAGTGGAGACTGGAACTCCGCAAAAATAACTTTCCCTGACCTTAATGGCACTGAAGAGAATGTTTCAGACGTGTATGCAGCCATGGGCAACAGGGTCTATCTCCGGTCCAGAAACGATAATACGATCGTCGAAAAGGAGCCCGGCGGTGGGTTAATTGGTGGTATGCAGCTACCCGGCGAATTTATAGCCGCAGTCGGTAGTTGGTTTGGCAGCCCCGAACCGTGGATCTTTACGAGGCAGACAGACGGAACAGTAACAGTTGGTCCAGACAAACAATCGCAGCCGTTTATCAATGTCGCTTTTCCCTTACCAGGCTTAGTAAAAGCACCTCCTCACTTCCAACTCGGCGGCCAGTACTCCATCTACACCTACGAGAGAAAATATGGCGCCACCACTTCCAGCGCGGAACTCGAAGGCGTTTACATCCGCTACGACAATCTCCGCGACGAAGAACTAGCGGAACGTCGCAGTGTGATTGCCCCGCGAGCCTTGCGCTTTGTCCCTGATCAATTCGTGATTCCCTCCAAACCGAACGAAGCTACGTTGGCACAGCGCAAAGCAAATATGGCGCTGGTATTCCTCTACGGCGGAGATTCACTGAGTCTTCGCACTTATCCAGCCGAGGCCTACTACCTTGTTCCCATCGCCCTGGCCCAGGCCCTACATGACAGCGGTGAGTATGAGGCAGCCCTGGGATGGTTCCGCACGGTCTATGACTACACCGCTCCGCACGATCAAAGAAAGGTATTCTACGGCCTGGCCCAGGAAGAGTTGTTGCCCGAACTCTTCAATCGGGCCGCAGACTGGTTGCTCGATCCACTCGATCCGCACGCGATAGCCGCTACCAGACGTAACGCGTACACCCGTTTCACCATTCAGGCCATAGCCAAGTGCCTGCTTGACTATGCGGATTCCGAATTTACCCAGGATACGTCTGAGTCAAACGTGCGCGCTCGGGAGTTATATATGACTGCCAGTGAGCTGCTTAACTCACCGGAACTCGCGTCAGACTCCGATGGGTGCAAGTACTTCACGGACCAAATCACTGTCCCTGCTGACGTGCCGCCTTTTGCCCTGTCTGCCATCGAGGGAATCAGGCGTCGCTTAAGTCAAGTAACGTTTGTCGCCCCACTGACGAACGCCATCAGTGCAATCAACACTGCACTATCAGCAAACACGGATTGGACCACCAGGTTGACTAACGCCAGGAACCTGGCCGATGCAACTGTGTCTACGGCGCAGAACTCCGGGAGCGTTCGCAATGCCCTGGCCACTCGCGCAGAAATACGGAAGACAGCAGCCACCAGGTTGTTGAGTGATCCGCAGAAAGAATTGCTGGTCTCAACGATCACTACTGCCACCGCGGCATCCTATACCAGGGACGTTGCCGCCCGACTTTCTGTTTCTCCGGACGATCTGCAAAAAGGAAAGTCGTCCCCGCCGTTGTTGACTATTCGTAATCCCTTGAGCGGAGGTGCATTGACAGTGGCCCAGCGACCAATTCCCAACAACGGAAGATCGTTGACTATTCCCACTACACTGGTGGCCACAACCAACAGCGCGGCGACAAACTCCTCGGCTTCGATCGCTCTTAACGGTTTCAACAGTCCGGCGCCTCAATTCATCGCTCCTCCGAGAGCGCCCTTTTTCTCGCCATCATTTAACTTTTGCATCGCTCCGAATCCGTTGATTGATTCGTTGCGAACTCACGCCGCAGTCAACCTGTTCAAGTTGCACTCAGGCAGAAACATCGCCGGTTTAAAACGAGTGCTGGAACCGTACGCGGCGCCCACTGACGCCCGCACAGGACTGCCCACCGTAAGCGCAAATGGACAGATCGTCATCTCAGGCGCAACCGCCATCACTCCTACTCCCTACCGTTATTCAGTACTGATCGAACGAGCCAAACAGGTTGTCCAGCTGGCCGCCCAATTGGAAAGTTCCATGCTAGCGGCGATCGAAAAAACAGATGCTGAAGCCTATTCGCTGCTCAAAGCGCGGCAAGATCTAAGATTGGCGGATGCCGGCGTACAACTTCAAACGCTCCGCCAAACACAGGCGAACGACGAAGTTGGCCTGGCTCAGTTACAGCAACAAAGGGCCCAACTCCAGGTGCAACATTTCCAGGAGTTGCTGGACAAGGGCCTTAGTCAGTTGGAAAAGGACGCCATCACGTACCTGGGCCAAGCTGCTGATGACCTTGCGACCGCTTCTACTTTTGCCTTTGCCTCCTCGGGTGTCGGAGCGCTCACTGGCGGTGCTTCAGGAGCAGCAGCCGGAGCGGCCATTGGAGCGCTGGCGGGTCCGCTCGGCGCAACCATCGGAGCAGGAATTGGCCTTGGAGTTGGCCTCGCAGCGGGGGCAAGCGGCGCAATCGCGCAGGGGTATTCACTTGTTGCCGGAAAATACGCCACCCGCGCCTCAATTCTATCGACCCTCGCCAGTTACGAACGCCGGCAGCAAGATTGGCAATTCTCAGAGACACTCGCGCGCCAGGACGTCGCAATTGGCAATCAACAAATTGTCATTGCCAACGATCAAGTCGATATTGTGAACCAAGAGCGCGCTATCGCAGACATTCAATCAAGCAACGCGCGGGACACCGTGTCGTTCCTAAACAACAAGTTCACCAACGTTGACTTGTACGAATGGATGAGCGGCGTGTTAGAAGACGTCTACAGTTTCTTCCTCACCCAGGCAACATCGGTAGCCAAGTTGGCGGAAAACCAACTCGCCTTTGAACGGCAGGAAACACCTCCAGGCTTCATCCAATCAGACTACTGGCGGGCGCTGAGCGACATGTCAATAGCCTCCACAATTAACAGCAACACCCCCGACCGGAGAGGTCTGACAGGTTCTGCTCGGCTGCTCCAGGATATCTTCAAGCTTGACGACTATGCCTTTGAAACCAATAAGCGGAAGCTACAAATCACCAAGAATTTTTCGCTGGCTCGACTGGCGCCGATGGAGTTTCAGCAATTCAGAGAGACTGGCGTCATTCGCTTCGCGACGCCAGGAGAACTATTCGATCGAGACTTTCCTGGTCACTACCTCCGACTCATTAGTCGGATGCGGACATCCGTCATCGCGCTCATCCCGCCGGTTGATGGAATTCACGCCACGCTCTCCAGCACCGGACTTTCAGGCGTGGTTACTGGCGGTGACACTTTTCAGCAGGTCGCTATTCGGCGCGATCCGGAGTCTGTCGCGCTGTCGTCAGCAATAAACGCAACTGGAATCATTGAACTTGATTCGAGCAGTAGCGGGATGCTTTTGCCATTTGAAGGTTGCGGAGTTGATGCGCATTGGGAATTCAGCATGCCCAGGGCGGCAAATCTTTTTGATTACCGGTCCATTGCTGACGTAATCATTTCCCTGGATTACACCGCTTTGAATAGTTTTGACTATCAGCAGCAGGTATTGCGGACGATTGATCCTTCGGTCACCGCGGAGATGCCTTTTAGCTTCCGCAATCAATTCTCCGACCAATGGTACGATCTGCATAATCCGGACCAAACGCCGACGCCGTTGCTAGTCAACTTCACTACGGTCGCGGAAGACTTCCCCCCGAACATCGATGACCTCAGAATCCAACAGGTGTTACTTTATTTTTCGCGCACCGACGGTGAGTCGTTTGAAGTAACAGTGAACTCTTTCCGCTTCAGGCAACAGTCCACTCCGGGGTTTGTGGGCGGAGCAGCCACTTCGGTCGACGGAGTAATTAGCACTCGCCGGGGCAACGCCGGTAGTTGGAGCGCGATGATCGGCAAAACGCCACTCGGTGACTGGCAACTGGTCTTGCCGGACAATGATGAGATGAGAAGCCGTTTCAGCGACGACAAGATTCAAGACATACTCTTCGTCATCACCTATAGCGGGCGCGCCGCATCCTGGCCCACGTAGGCGAGGTGCCGTCTCGCGTCAAAGTAGAGCGGCTTAGCCTCATAAATCAAAAAAATACCACCAACGGTAGTTGGTGGATCATTTCAAGTCCAGCCTACAGAAAGTCTTCGCCAGTGACGTTCGCGCGAAGCGCGCCGGAGGCTCTCTTTGTTCAATTGCCGAAGAAATGTTTGCGTATTTGACAGATTTGAGGACTAAAGGCCCTCCGGCGCGCTGCGCGCGCAGGATTGATTGGAGGCTGCTTTTGTAGGTTGGATCTGAACCATCCATCAACTCCCGTTGGTGGGTATTTTTGACTCTTGAGGCAAAGCCAGCCAGATCAGATTGGTAGCGTGACCCAGAATTGCACCCTCTAATTCTGGGGAGTGCACTTGTAGGTTTTACCCTTCCTTTGGAAAATCCCTTCGGTACCCTTGCTCCAAAATGTCACTTTGCCATTCGAATATTTTGCTCCGCTTGCGGAACGCACTTGCGGCAAGTCCCAGGTCGCACTTCCCTTGGTCACTTTGGCGGACCCGGGCTCACCCTGGGTAAATTCGGCCTTCAACTTGATTCCGCCAGTACACTTGTAACTTGTGGTTGTTGTATCGCTGGAATTCTGCCCCTGCGTGGGTTTGTCTTGAGGGTTAACAACCGAGATGAAACTGGCACTAGCGAGGACAGCAAGCAAGAGTCTCACGCGAGAAAGATGCGTCATGTGAATCCCCCTTCCCTACCGATCGCCTTGAATAAAACCATTATCGGTCAGCAACAAATGACGCGTCTACTCGTAAATCAACTTAGTCTGAATCCGATTGCTTAGCGAAAATCCGGTCTCAGTAAACTGTGAGGCAATAGGTAGTTCCACCCACCAAAATAGGTAATTCTGCCGACGCCTATTTAGGTAGAGTCGCGCATTCCCACCACCTCACTTCTCAATCACAATCCGCGCTTCGCCAAAATGGCGAAAACGTTTCCGTAAGCGGCGCCACGCCGTGGCCCGCCCGTCATTCGATCAAAACAAACACCACCCTGGGAGCGACAAAATCCCAGTTGCGAACACTCAACCGTTACCCGGAGCAGCCACAGAGTTACCAATCAAGTCATCATGAGTTCAGTTAAACAATACCGCAGTTTTCTTGCCTGTCTTCTTACCTGGATTCTGACCCTTTGCCAACTCGTGCCTGTAAGCGGAGTAGTTGCCAAGCCAAGCCGACCACCAGACACTACGACTTCGTCAAAAAACGAGTTGCCGTCAGCGATACCAGCACCAGCGCCATTCACTGTAAACATCACGGCCACTAATTTCGACAACTATCCCAATGCTCCGGGGCCAGCCCAACCCGGCGACACAATCACCTACAACATCACCATCACTAACAACGGCAATACTGACGCCACTGCTGTTACTTTCACCGACCTCATTGATCCCAACACCACGTTGGTGCCCGGCTCACTACAAACGCAGCCCATGGCCACACCCGATTCTTACAACGTGATCGGCAATGTGCGCATTCAACCCGACGCCGCCAATGGTCTACTAGCCAACGATAGCGATCCGGATACAGGCAATAACTCTGGCTTGACTGCTGCTGGGCCAACCTTCAGTGCGCAAGGCGGCAACGTCGTGGTCAATGCGGATGGCTCTTTCAGTTACAACCCCAATCCCGGGTTTTCTGGTCATGATGAATTCACTTACACAGTCACAGACTCGAGTGGCAAGACAGATAGCGCTAGGGTCGACTTGAACGTCGGGCTCGGAGACGATTCGCGGAGTTCAATAGCTATCTGGTTCATCAATGCCGCCGCACCCGCCGGCGGCGATGGACGACTTACCAGCCCCTTCAATTGTTACACCGGCACAAACTCGCCTACCCAAACATGCTTCAGTTCATCAGCCGCTCAAGAACCTGGCGACGTCATCTTTCTCTACACGGGCAACTACACCGGTGGCAGCACGTTGCTGGATCGGCAAATTCTGATGGGCCAAGGCTCGTCCAATAATGTCGGCACCATAGCGAGTTTAGCTTTCCCCATCGGTTCCGATCCGCTGCCTGATACCCACGGCGTAAGCCCGACGATCACCACCACTAACCCCAACACTAATGGGATCAACCTGGGCGTCGGTAACAATCTCCGTGGGTTTACTGTCGGAAACACCACCGGCGCAAAAATTTCTGGAAGTAACTTCGGCTCTTTGCAGTTAGGATTCCGGACACAACCAGACGTGATCCTCACAGGTAGCGGTCAGGCATTGAATCTTACTAATGGCAGTTTTCAAACAACATCGGCCTTTGCCAGTGTGACCACGACTTCAAGTGCCAGCCAGGGAATCAGTCTTTCTGGAATTCAAGGGACCGTGAGTCTTGGTTCCACCACCATCTCCGGCAACTCGTCGGACTGCATCCTGGTCCAATCATCATCGGCTGACATTAATTTTGGCAACACCACCTGTACTGGCGGTGGGAATGGCGTCCACTTCGAGGCCAACCCCTCAGGCACACGTATATTCGGGACACTCTCTGTCTCCGGTGTTAGCGCAAACGCCTTTCTCCACCTGTTTAATGGTGTCACCGGCGTTGGCGGTGGCAACGTAACAATCACTGGTGCGGCCAACCTCTCCAGTGTAGGCGATACCATACTTGTCAACGATCCAGGGAATACACCGCTGATCGATTTTCAAGCCGCCACCAGTTTGACCAGCACTGGAACAAGCGAGTCAGCGGATGGCATCGACTGGTTCAGTAAAGGCACTCTGAAATTCAACGCGCTTTCAATCCAAAGCAGTAGCGGTATCGGCATTCACGCCCAGGGCGCAGGCACGATCAACGTCACCAACAATACCGGCTCCATCAATGCCCGCCAGGCAATCGAGGGGATCTCGATTGCGCTCAGCGCAAACTTTGCTTCCACAACTTCGTCGGGCGGTCCCTACGGCATTCATCTTAACCATGTAACTGGTACCTCGGATTTCGGCGGCGGAAGTCTTAATGGTTCGGGTAGTGGCCCAGCGATCTGGATCGATGGTGGCACGGCGAATCTAACTTACGGCGGCAATATGTCGCAGACCAACAATAAGCCTTTGCTAAACGTAACCGGCGGCCATACCGGAACCCTCACCTTTAACAGTGGCACGCTCTCCGCTACCAACGGCACTGGTTTGCAATTTGATAACGCCGATGGCAGCTATAACTTCAACGGCGTAACCACACTCAACGGCGGCGATGCGGGCATCGATATCCTCAACGACTCTGCCGGGACATTCAACTTCGGT
>DATFRK010000221.1:0-11631 GCA_035263325.1 Pyrinomonadaceae bacterium
CCAGTCCCGGTTGCGGACCAGGTAACTTTTAGTAGTAATTACAGTCTGTCCAATTTTTCCGTTTCGGAGAATGGGGTGTTGGTTTTCTGGAGCGGAACTGGTTCGTCGCGCCAACTAGTTTGGTTTGATCGTAATGGCAAACAATTGGGTGTGGCCGGACCACCCGGCGAATACAACGACATCACACTCGCACCAGACGAGAAACGACTGGCCATCCAGGTAATCGATGGGGCGAAAGCCGATCTTTGGTTGATGGATTTAGTACGTGGTGCCCTGTCCCGATTTACCTTTGGCAACTACGAGGACGATCCGGTTTGGTCACCGGACGGAAACACTATTGCCTTTAGTTCCACGCGAGACAGTATCTTCGACATCTACCGAAAGCAGTCGAGTGGGGCTAAGAACGAAGAACCAGTTTTCAAATCAGGAGAGGGAAAAGAAACCACTGACTGGTCCTCCGATGGTCGCTTCTTGCTTTACGACCGTTACGATCTCAATAATGGACCAGACATCTGGACGCTGCCGCTGTTTGGTGAGGGCAAGCCTTACCCTCTACTGCAATCACCATTTCAGGAAGATCAAGGACATTTCTCACCCGATGGGCACTGGTTTGCCTACACCTCGAACGAATCGGGAAGAAAAGAAGTCTACGTGCAGAGTTTTCCACAGTCGGGAGGCAAGTGGCAGATCTCGACCGCGGGCGGGGCACAGCCACATTGGCGAGGTGATAGCAAAGAGATCTTTTATATAGGTCTGGACAGGAAATTGATGGCTGTTGACTTGACGTTCGGGGAGTCGCTGGTTGCGAGTAGTCCCCAGAGTCTTTTTCAAACACAAGTGAACAGGTTCGACGCACCCAACCGCTATGTGGCTGCGCGGGATGGGCAGCGCTTCTTAGTCAATTCTCCGGTTGAACAAGCGAGCACTACTCCCATCACCGTGGTCCTGAATTGGACCGCAGGGTTAAAGAAGTAAGATACCACTGGCTGAAGCCAGTGGTATCCCTGAGTTCAAGTGGACCTGTCTCTAGGTTGACGCTGAAACTCCACCGGCTGAAGCCAGTGGTATCCCACGGCCCACTCGATCCCCGACCAACTCAGGAAGAGTCCAGTTTCGGGAAAATCCGTTTATTGCTTAGCGATAATTTTGCCCGCGATCTTTGAATAGACCCCGGCCGGAATGATGTTCTTTGTCTTCAGCTCGGTCTTTTGTTTATAGGGCCGGCCGTCAATTATCTTCTGAGCATAGACGTCGCCAATGCCGGGTAACCCCGCCAGTTCAGTCTTGGATGCCGAATTTATATCGAGCAACGGAGCCGCGGGAGGCTTCGGTGTCATCGATTTGTGTTTACTGGTGTTTGCGTTTGAGTTTTGTCCCGAACCGCCCGAAGAATTTGAGTTCTGAGCGATCCCTGCGATCACCAGCACAGAGATCATCAGCATGGCAAGTACCAGCTGAGAAACGAATTTAGTTCTCATCAGAGCATCCTCCCTGGAAATGATTTGTGTTTGCTAAGCATGGCACTCCCCAATGACGATTACAAGGCTGCAGCGCCACGGGATTGAATGATCGGAGGAAGTTGATGGGTCTTGGGTTACAGCGGAGCCGTTCCCGGCTCTTTCCTAATTCCGCGTGGCGCCAGGCTTCCAATCGCGAGGATCAGTTCTACAGGTTCGACCGGTTTCGGCACATGAATGTTGAAGCCGGCAGAAAGAGCGCGCATGCGGTCCTCCGCATTGGCGTGGGCGGTGAGAGCTATCGCAGGAGTCTCGCTAGCCGCGGGCGACGAAAGTTCTCTTACCTTACGAATGAATGTGTAGCCGTCCTCAACCGGCATTTCAATGTCCGAGATGAGCACGTCGGGTAGATTAGCGGTCAGTGCTTTCAATCCTTCAGCGGCTGAAGCAGCCGTAAATACTTCGGCGCCACAATCCCGCAAAACAGTACTCAAAAGATCAAGTGAATCGGGCTCATCATCGACAATTAACAGCCTGAGTTTGTTGAGCGGCGCGCTTTGCCTAAATACCACCTCGTTAACAATTTGCTTCCGGGGAACTTCATCCACCTCCTGGAGCGATCCGATGACTCGCATCATGGGTAAGCGCACCGTAAAGGTAGCACCTCGACCCTCGCCTGGACTCTCAGCTTTAACGGTTCCTCCGTGCAGTTCAACCAGGTGCCGCACAATTGCCAGACCGAGTCCGAGACCACTGTGAGTCCGGGTGACAGTTGCGTCAGCCTGGCGAAATCGATCGAATACGAACGGCAGGAATTCCTTACTGATGCCCTGGCCAGTATCGATAATTTTTATTTCGATGTTGGGAAGCAACCGGTTGACTTCAATGCTGACGAATCCTTCGTTGCCGGTGAACTTGATGGCGTTAGACAAAAGATTCCAAACGACCTGTTGAATTCGGTCTGCATCACCTGGAATTGGACCAATGTGACTATCAAGCCTGGTCTCAAGCTTGATTCCTTTTGCCTCAGCCGCCGGTCTCACCGCGTCCAGGGCCGCTTCAATCACCGGTACCAACTCAACCGGACTGAAGCTCAACCGGATCTTCCCCGAAATGATTCGGGAAACGTCGAGTAAATCGTCGATGAGTTGCGCCTGTGAGCGAGCGTTGCGCTCGATCACTTCAATTGCATGCTTAGCGGTTTCCGCGTCAATCTTGCGGGTCGTCAACATCCGAGCCCAACCCAGGATCGCATTAAGAGGGGTGCGCAATTCATGGGAGACAGTTGCCAGGAATTGATCTTTCAACTGGTTGGCTTGTTCAGCCTGGGCCCGAGCCTCTCGTTCACCCTCGTACAACCGGGCGCGATCGATAGCCAGCGCAACCCGATCGCCGGCCAAGTTCAGGAAGCGCAAGTCATCGTCGGAGATCGAACCACTTTCTGTCATGCCAATGTAGAGCACACCTAACAAGCGCGTCTCGACGATGAGTGGCACCCCTGAGAGTGCGCGCATTCCTCGTTCACTCAGCACCGTAGTAAGCGGACTTTCCGGAAAATTATTCTCGATTGTTAAAGCTTTACCTTCACGCGCTACCAGGCCTGCGAAACCGCTTCCCGCCGGCACTCGCATGCCAAGCAGATCGTCCGTGATTCCTTCGCTGGCCCGAACAATTAAATCTCCCTTGTCGTCAGCCAAAAGAATTGTTGCCGTAGCGGTGTTAAGGAGAGTCTTGACGCCTTTGACGATCCGATTCAAAAGGTTGTCGAGCGACATCTGCTCAAGCGCGGTATCGGTGATGAACTGCAGGTTGCGTAAGCGAGTACTCGCGGCTTCTGCAGCGCCGCGCGCAGTCGATTCACTGGCCAGTAAGATGGCCCGCTCCTCCAACTGCTTCTGCAGTTCCGCTTCCCGTTTAACTCGTTCGGTAACGTCAGCAATTACAGTGACTGTGCCGATTACTTTCCAATCTTCTAACAGCGGTGAGATGCGTACACTTTGACACATCGGCTCCCGGTCATCGAGTTTGGTGGAAGGCATCTCCAACAGAAACTTGTGAAACTTCTGCGAGAGTACTCCACTCTGACCTTGCAGTGCGCGTTCGTAGTACTCATTCAGTTTACGCTCGACGAGTTTCGGAAAGACTGTGAGCAAGTGCTGCCCCACTATCGTTCTGCTTTTGCAGCCAGTATGTACTTCCAGCCAGCGATTCCAGCCACAAATACGTAGCTGTTCGTCAGTGATTATTATTCCCTGATCACCGTGATCGTTCAGCCAGCCAAGCAGTGCGTCCTGAATGCGCCTTGCCTCATTCATCTTCTTGATTTCGGATCTCAAAATACTCTGCGATTTAGCAATGTAGTTCAGGAGAAAAACGTCAGGCTACCGGACAGATGCACTCACTTACGACCTTCTTCCTCAATCCATTCATCTATTTCGTGAATCAGGCGGTCGAAGGCGGATACGTTGAGCACCAACACCAGGTAGCCATTGACCTGGCTGTCCCGTACCTGAAATTTCGTGAAGATTACGAGGGCGTAGCGAGTTTCGCCTTGTCCCTGGTGGAGCCACGCAACGAGATCCTCCACAGAGTCGAGGCGAAGGCGGGGAACAGAGAACCCTACATGTACGCGCAGAACGTTGCCCATGACGCCCAGGCACGCATTCAGCAAAATATTGCCAACTTCGGTGAGGACCTCACGAGCCGATTCGTCCAAGCGATCTGTCGATCCAGGTACATCGGTGAGCAGTCCGGTTAGCTGCACTGCGCCTTCGTAGTTCAGCAGGAGCAAGGCATCACCCGCAACTGGGCCATCAAACACCTGGTGAATCCAGGCCACTTCGCCAGGCACAAACCTGGAGAGCGCTGCGTCTAACTCACTTGTTAGATGGAGAGCGACGGTGGGAGGTTCCAACAGCACCCGATGGCCAGTCAGGTCTGACAAAGCGGCGCCGGTGCGAGCGAACGCAATATTGATTAGCTCCGTCAGTGCGTCAGTCTGATGTTCGGTCAATACCATCTTTTAGACTCTCCTCACCGAGGATTGTTGCTACTGTTTCCAACACGAGTGACCCGGCAAATGGCTTGTTAACGAAGGCGAGAGCTCCAGCCTCGGTGGCCATTTCCCGAGTGGAGTTCTGAATATCTGCCGTGACTATAACCACGCGAGCGCTAGCGTCGATCTGGCGCAACTTTTCCAATACCTCTAAGCCGTACATTCCCTTCATCAACATATCGAGCATCACTAAGTCGGGACGTTCGAGATGATACCGCTCGATGGCGCTCATTCCGTCCTCGGCCTCGATGACCGCGTAGCCCTGCGATTCGAGTACTCGTCTGAGTGAGCGCCGAGACATCGCGGAGTCGTCCACCACCATTATCTTGAAGCTCATACAACCTCCCAAATTGCCTGCGCCATGCGATCGAGTGGCACGCTCTTGTCACTGAGGCCAGCTTCAACCGCGGCGCGCGGCATGCCGTAGACCACGCAAGTCTCTTCGCTCTCGGTATAGATTAGACCTCCCCTCGCCTTGATCCATGATGCCCCTTCCTTGCCGTCCGAACCCATTCCGGTCATTAAGACGCCGAGCACGCGAGGACCATAGGTTTCGGCTGCCGACCGAAAGAGTACATCGACTGACGGACGATGAAGCGTTTCGAAGGGTCGCGCATCGAGATGTGCAACCACCGCTCCCGTCTCGTCTCGTTTGAAGCTCAGATGTCTACCTGCTGGAGCCAGCAGCGCTGTGCCCGGTTCGAGCCGGTCTCCTTGCTGGGCCTCACGAAAATATAGTTTGGAAAGTTCATTCAGTTTGCTCGAATACATCTCAGTGTAGCCCACCGGCATATGCATTACTATCGCCAGCGGTACGGCGAGGTCCGCTGGCAACTGCGGCACGAGGTAGCGCAATGCTTGTGGACCACCAGTAGAAATTCCGAGGACTACTATGTCCACTGCCTGCTGGTGCGGAGAAGCTGTAGTTATCGGGGCTGCCTGGGAAGGTTGCATCAGCGGCAGCCGCGTCGACGGTATATTGGCCGCAACCTGTATCTTGGCGATGAGTTCGTCTGAGACCTCCAGGATCTTTTCAGTTGCCAGCGCGGTGGGCTTCTGCACGAAGTCGATAGCTCCTACTTCTAAGGCGTTGAGGGCCATCTCCGCAGTTTCGCTGGCGATGCTCATAATGATTATTGGCAAATGACGTCTTTTCATCTGTTGGCGGACAAATTCAACGCCATCCATTTCCGGCATAATCAGGTCGCAAGTGACGACATCGGGATTAAGTTGCTCGACTTTTTCTAATGCTTCAAGACCATTTCGCGCCGTTCCGACAACCTCTAGCAAGGGGCTGCGCGACAGCATTTGAGATACCACCTTACGCACGTAGGCGGAGTCGTCAATAACCAATACCCGTGTCGTTTGCTTCATGCGAGTTCCTTCGAACTTACCTCACTAGTTCCCGAAAGATTTGCGCGCTGGTAAACAAAAGCACTGCCCACATCCGTCAACTCGAAATCGTTACTGACCTTGATGAGCGACTCGGAGATACCTACAAAGAGATAGGCCGGTTCCTTAATGTAATCGGCGAAAGTGCGGACTACGCGCCTGATCATCTGGTTGGAGAAATAGATAAAGACATTGCGACAAATTATGAACGGTGCTGCGGCAAAGCGCGCGACCTCCTCGCGGTTGACCAGATTTGCCTGGTCCCACTTAACCCGGGCGTGAAGATCGGGGTCGATGCGCCAGGCGTCTCTCTCCCTGGTGAAGTATCTGTCACGCATTGCCGGCGGCAAATTGCGAAAAGCGCGATCGCGAAATAGACCTTCCCGGGCCTTGGTCAGGGCAGCGCAACTTACGTCAGTAGCGTGAATTTCAATCGGAATGCGCTTGAACCACCCGGCTTCGGTGAGGGCCATCGCTATGGTTAAGGGTTCTTCGCCGGTAGCGCAAGCAGCGCTCCAAATCCGCAATGGCTCTCCATTCTGCCGGGCGGCCCAGTTGGGCACTAGAATATCCACCAACGCGCGAATTTGGTCCATCTCACGCCAGAAGAACGTTTCCTGTACGGAAATTGTGTCTATCACAAGTCGCCATTCGTCCGCAGCATGTTCGTCGTACTTTAGTAAGTAGTAATAATCCAGGAACGAATGAAAGCCATGCTCAATTACCAGGGGAGACAATTTTTCCAGCATCAAGGGCAGCTTATCCTGGTCGTGGAATATTCCCGTGCGCTCCTGGACCAGGTCACGCAATAAAATATCAGCTCCCCTTGGTATCAACAGCTCCATGATTCGTTCGCGTTGGCCTATTGCGCCTGGTTCTTAAGCAGATCAGCTGCAGTTGCGTGCTGTAGGGCCACCGCGGCAATCCGGGCTACATCCCTGTCTTCCGCTCGCAAATATGTAGCAATCGCCGCCGCGGCCTCGGGACCACCAATGCTGCCTAACGCCTCCAGCGCGGCAATGCGCACGTGATTGAAAGGATCTGTTCGCGCCACTTCAGTCAAAGCTTCGCGACTATCAGCGAGGGCCAGTCTGCCCAGTGACCGGGCGGCGAAATAACGGACCCATGAGTCTTCGTCTTGCAAAGCTGCCAACAGAATCGGTAGCACCCTTTCGTCTTCGACGTTGCCAAAGGCTACTGCTGCCGCAGCCCGAACTCGTGGGGTATCTCTTTTCACGCTGTTCGCCAATATCTGTAGCACCCGTTGATCTTCCAGGTACGGAAGGTGTTCCACCACGGCCCGGCGCACACGTTCATCTTCATCCTGAGAACACTGCACCAGGAGATCGGCGCAGTCCGGATAGCCGAAATAGCCGGCGATCCTGGCGGCGGACTCGCGCACCAGCGGACGTTCATCTTGCAGCAGCGCTTTTATACGCAGAGGCATCTTCGCGGAGCCGATCGAATTCAACGCGCCAACGACAGCTTGTCGCACAGCACTGTCAGAGACTCCAATCATCTCCAACAGTGGATCGAGGGCACTCTCGTCGCCAATTCGTGCGAGTGCGAGAGCCGCTTCAACCCGCAGTTCAGGCTCTGTCTGGAGAACTTTTACCAGCGCACTCGTGGCCTGTTTGTATCCAAGTCGTCCGAGAGCATTGATGGCTGCGCGTTTGATCTCCAGATCGTCTGCCTCAATTTGTTCGACCAGCAAGTCAATTACACCCGCACCATGACATACCAATGCCTCGACCACTTCACTTCTTACGCCAGGTTCGCCTAGGAGTCGCACCAGCGTTCGATCGACAGCCGGTCCTCTCAACCAGCCGACGAGCTGGGCCAGGGGACGCAAGTCGTCGCTGTTCACTTCGTTTAGAGAATCAATCAAGTACTGGAGGCCGGGCGCTAGAATTGCTTGACGACTTAAGTCTGCGATATACGCTCCCTCGTTGTGTTGCCGGGCGAAGCGATCGTGCAACGTCACGAGAGCGCGGGCCACGGAAACCGCGGGAGCGGCAGCGGTGTTCAGGAGGGCGGCAAACGAGGCAACAGTCGTCTCGTCTCCCAGGATGCCAAGCACTTCGATGGTTGGCTCAAGCAAGTCGGGAACCGAGAGAAGTTTCACCAGGCGTGGCGCCACGTCCCGATCTTCAATCTGTTTCAAGGACTCGAGCGCCGGATAGGCGAGAAAGAAATCTTCTGACTCCGCGATGGCAGCGAGCTGATCAGCCGCTTCCGGGGCGCGAATCTTGCCCAGCGCTTCAATCGCGTGGTAGCGAACGTTGAGATCTTCGTCTGTGAGAACGCCAAGCAGTGCTGGCGTGGCCCGCTTGTCTCGCTGTTCGCCTAGCGCCAGGGCAGCCTGCATTCTCACTTCGGGATCAGCATCGTGTAGAAAATCAATCAGCGTTGAGTGAGTATCGACGTCCGTCATCGCGAGCACTTGCAACGCACTGTTCAGGACAGCGAGGTTACGATGATCTTGTCTTAATAATTCCAGTAGTGCGCCAATTGCCTCGGGTGCCGATCGCCGAGTCAAGCCACCGACAGCTGTCTGCCGTACGCGCCAATCGCTGTCAGCCAGGGCGCCGATTAATGGTCGCTCATCTTCGATTCTGTCTGCCTGGGCGAGGACTTGTGTGGTCCGTAACCTGACATTCTCGTCACTGCTTTGCAAATTCTCAGCCAACTCACGCTCGCGTTCGATGCGTTCAGTAACATCTTCAATGGTCACGAGCATGCCCACCACGTCAGGCTCTTCGACGACCGGAGCGATCGTGACGCGCTGTAACATGCGGGTGAATCGTTGCGATGGCTTTTGTACAGGGCAGGGAATCAGGTAGCGGTGAAACGCGGGCGCCAGCACTTCGACCGTACCGCTCGACAAGACTCGTTGCAGGTTGCGCAATAGTCCACGCTCTTCAATCTCAGGAAAGAGTTGCTGCAAATGCTGATCCTGGGCCATTGCTGCAGACACACCGGTAAAGCGGGCCATTGCCTCGTCCCATACTTTTATTCTGAGATCTCTGTCGGTAGTGAAAACCCCGAAGACTGTCTCAGCCGGTAGGTTGTCTGCCATGCGCGAGAGCCTTATTGGTGGTTGCTCTACTGTTCGAGGGATTCTGGGGTGGTGTACTCACAGGTTGACCACTTTCAGTCTTCACTCGCGTCATTGGGGGTGTTGGTCGACGAATCTGCGTCGGTTCGCTGAAGTCCATTGCCGGCGTTCTTGTTCGACCGGTTGCGATTCGGTTTCTTGCTATTTCTAGCGGGGGATCCGTTGGACGCTAAACTATCATTCGCGGCCTTGTCCATCAGAGTGGACAGTTCTAGTGCGGAGCCCAGGAGCGATGTAGTTGCGTTGAGCGTATCATTTGCAGTTCGCTTATTTCGGTCCGTAATCTGCCGGGCGTCAGCAAGCGATTGCAGGATAGAATCGGCCAGCAGTGAGTGCTCAAGATTCGCTTTCGCAATCAGATGTACCTGGCCGGAAATATTCTGAGTAGCTTCGCGCGTTTCTTTCATGGTGCGCGCCTGTTCCATCATTGCTCGCGCAACCTGGGCTGACTGTTTTTTCATCACCTCAGTTTCGCGGGTGATTTGCCCGGTTGACGCCGACTGCTCGCTGGTGGCCTGGGCGACAGAAATGATCATCTTGGCGAGACGAGTTGCCTCTGCCGAAACTTGATCGGCACTGGCAGCCTGTTCCTGGAGAGCCTTGAAGGTCGAGTTGGAAACACGTCGCATAGCGTTAACGGAGCTGGCAACTTGTTGCGCCCCCGCCGCTTGCTCACCAGTCGCCTTGCGTACTTGCGCGGCAATCTTCGTAGTGCTCTGCGAGGCCTTAATAATCTCCCGGGCCGCCCGCGTTTGTTCGGACATCGCCTGGTTCACTTCCTTTGCGACGGTGCGCATGCTGGTAGTCGATTGAACAATTGTCTGTGCCTGTTGCGCCTGTTCAGTGGTGGCGGTGGCAACATGTTTTGACTGGAGTGCGGCTGTTTCGATAGCTCGTCTTACTTCCTGTCCTGCCTTCAACTGCTCATCGGTGGCCCGGGCGATCTGATTTACTAACTGGGTTGATTCACTAACCCCGGTAAGAATTTTCTCTAAGCCACGCAGACCTTCTTCGGCCAGTCGATTACCTTCATCTGCAACCCGCACACCTTCGCTCGTGGCCTTGATTGCTTCCTGGACCACCTCCTGGACTGCCTGGACGATTGCCGCAATGTCCGCGGTCGCCTGGGCCGACCGGTCCGCAAGATTTCGTATTTCCTCGGCTACTACGGCAAAGCCGCGACCCGCTTCGCCGGCACGCGCGGCTTCGATGGATGCATTGAGCGACAACATGTTCGTGCGTTCAGCGATAGTATTGATCGTGTTAACGATGCCGCCGATTTCAGTAGAGCGCTTACCCATCTCGCGAATAACTTCTGCTGATTGGTTGATCGCCTCCCTCACCCGTCCCGCCCCTTCAATCGACTTCCGGGCCATGACCCCGCCTTCACTGGCGTCAACCGAAACCCGAGTGGTGATCTCATTGGCGTGTTGGACCATCGAGGAAACTGACTGCAAGGAGCGGTCCATCTCCACCGCGCTGGTTGCCGCCGCAGTAGTCTCGTTGGTAATTCGCTCGGCATTCTGCGAGACGCTTTGCACCGAGCGCGCCATTTCCTCTATGGAAACTGCAACTTCATCAACCGACTTCGTCAGCCTGTCGGACATGGCCGAAACCTCTTCAATCGAGGCCCCCATTTCATTGATCGCTGCTGCTGTTTGTTCGGCCGCGACAGTCAAATCGTCGGCGTTCTCCACCAATCCCTGGTTGGAACGCGCCGTTTGTTCCATCACCGCCGCAGTCTCATTAATGGCCGAGGTCAAACTTTCGGTATCGTCAACCACAGTCTTAATCGAGAGCGTCAGGTGATTCGTCGCAGTTGAGACTGATTCTGCCGAGGTAGCCATTTCCTGGGTGGTTTTGCTGACGCTTTGCAGTGAGGCAGCAGTCTCCTCAAGAGCGGCTGCGTTCTCATTAACCGATGAAGCGAGGGTGGTGGCGTTTTGACTTACTTGCTCAATCGATGCCGCGGTTTCATTGACCGCCGCCGCGACTTGTTCAGTGGAACTCACAATCGATGCTGATTGTTGCGCGGTTTCTTTGAGGGAGGAAGTGAGTTCGTCACTGCTATTGACCGCGGCGTCGAGTGAAATGACCTGGTTGCCCGCGCCGCTGGCAACTTCCCTGGCGATGTCAGTTACGATGTTGGCCGCTTTGACTACTTCATCTGCCTGGACGCGAACACCTGCGATGTTTATGTCACGGTTACTTTCCGTGCGAGCTTTCATTTGGGTTGCCATCTAACGCTCCTTAATAAGTAAGCTCAATTTGACTTTCCAGCGATTGCCGGTACTTCATCGGTGGTTCGGAGAATCTCATCTAACCTAAGTATCAGCACCACGCGGTCGTTAAGCGTGGCAATGCCTTCCAGGTAGTCAGCGCTTAGATTCGCAATTGCCTCGGGCGGCGGCTTGATGTCAGTTTTAGCTATCGCAATGAAGTCGCGAGCAGCATCTACTATCAGTCCTACCGTGCGGCCTCCTGATTCCACCACTATCAGGCGAGTACGCATATCGTAAGGTGCCCTTGCGAAACCAAAACGTGTCCGAAGATTTACAGCCGGAATTATGCGACCGCGGGAGAGGACTATTCCTTCCAGGGCCGGGGTT
>DATFRK010000222.1:0-3107 GCA_035263325.1 Pyrinomonadaceae bacterium
GACCAGCCACCATGATTCCATGGACCAACTACCAGAAAGTTTTGCTTCGCGGTATCGTGCTGCTCGAGTAGTTCATAAATCTTTATTGGCCCATAGAAGTCCTCTTGATCCCACCAGCCTGCAACGTTCAGGGTCGGCACAGTGACCTTATTTAACCAGGGAGCAAAAGCCTGCCTTTTCCAGAACGCGTTGTAGTCGGGCTGGTTAACAAAATCGGCCCAGGTCGGCAACTTCCCGTGGAAATATTTTTCGTCAGCATTCGAGAGAGCGCCCAGGTTCAAATACCACTCGTAGGCGTCGAGTCGATCAACAACGTCCAGAACGTTAGCGATCTCTTTGCCCGACTCCATCATGTAGACATATTCAAACCCATAGCTCAAACGGAAAGCGCCGTTGTGATGAAAGTCGTCACCCAACCACATGTCGGCGGGCGAGGCTTGTTGGACCACCGCTTTCAATGCTGGATGGGGATCAAGCATTCCCACAACCGACAACCAGGCGCCGTAACTGGTCCCGGCCATGCCAACTCGACCATTGTTGTTGGGCACTTTACTGAGCAGCCAGGCGATCGTGTCGTAAGTATCGGTGCTTTCGTCGATCGCATTCTTGTCCTTCGGATCTCGCGGTTGGCGGAGCATCACGAACTGTCCTTCGGATTTGAAGCGGCCGCGAATGTCCTGGCGCACAATGATGTAGCCTTCTTCTGAGAGTTCAGGCAGGGCGGCTGCTACCTGCTCAGGTTTTAGTTCCCCGAGACCATAGGGAGTTCTCAGAAATAGGATTGGGAGCGGTTCAGCTGAGTGTGCGGGAGCGTCAATCTGGGTGTAAAGGCGCACGCCATCGCGCATGGGAACCATCGCTTCAGTGCGCGCATAGTCAGTGGGTTTTACCTGGGCGTTGCTGAGTGTCGCGAACGTGATGATCAAACAAGGGAGAAAGACCGTGATAATGACGTCGCGAAGAATTCCAGAAGAGACTGTTGCAGTAGATTCCGATTTTGACTGTTTGGTTTGATTCATTGAGTTCTCGCGATAGCGCCGTAGTCGCTGAATGTTTATAGCCTTGGCCGGCCGAGGAGTGCGGCGCTCCGATAGGAGCGCCATGTCGCTGCCGCTCCTACGGGAGCGACTAATTTAATGGGCAGCGCAGCAGCTATAAACATGTCACTCCTGCGGAGTGAATACTATTTACCCTTCGATACGCGATCGATCGGAGCTGGGCGGGGCACCTTTCGCGTTGGATTCTGCTCCAGCAACTTTAACGCTTCTTGCACCGCTCTCTCCAATTGCGGATCACGACCTTTAAGCACGTCGGACGCGGTGTAATCGACCTCGATGTCCGGCGCGACCCCAATATTCTCCACATCCCATTCGCCCTTTAAGTTATAGAAAGCCAGGATGGGCGCCGTGATGCCACCGCCGTCAATGGTGGAAGGAGTGCCCAGGGTGCCGACCAGGCCACCCCACGTACGAGTCCCGACGAGTGGTCCAATCTTGCGCAGGCGGAAGTAGTAGGGCAATGCATCACCACCCGACCCGGCCGACTCGTTGATGAGCATTACTTTAGGACCGTAGATTCCCGCGATTGGCGAGGTGGAAGGAGTGCCGTCGCGCAACGCGAAGTAACCCATTAGTTTTCGATCGAGCTCATTAACGATGTAGTCCGCGACCATGCCTCCATGGTTATAGCGTTCGTCAATTACTGCCCCCTCTTTGTCTTGCTGCGCATAATAGTAACGAGTGAAGTAAGTGTAGCCGGGTCCAGCAGTATTAGGCAGCCAGACGTAAGCCAGCTTCCCATTCGAGAGTTTGTCGACCAGGCGACGATTATTTTCAATCCAGGCCCGGGTACGAAGAGCATCTTCGCTGGCCACCGGTACGACGGTCACAACGCGCGAGCCTTCAGCGGATGGAGTCTTACTCACTCGAATTAACGTCTGCCGATTCGCTGTTCCTTCAAACAAGCTGTAAGGATTTGTTGGTGGCTCCAGCGGACGACCGTTGACCTCTAACACGTAATCGCCCTCCGCTACCTGAATGCCAGGAGCACTGAGTGGCGCCCGTAGCTCTGGGTTCCAGTTTTCTCCGGTATAGATGTGTTTGATTCGATACTTACCATTCTCAATGGAAAAATCGGCGCCGAGTAAGCCAACGGACACCGGATCTTCTGTCGGAACGTCACCCGCTCCGAGCAGGTACGAGTGGCCGACTGTCAGTTCGCCACCGATCGTCGCAATCAGGTATCCCAGATCTGCCCGATGGCCCACGTAAGCAAGCAGTGGCTTGTACTTCTCGTAGATCGCCTGCCAGTCTGCACCGTGCATTTTGGCATCGTAGAAATACTCGCGCTGAATCCGCCATGTTTCACGATAAATCTGGGCCCACTCAGCACGCGGATCGACCTGCATTTCCAGTTGCGCAACATTCAGTGGTCCATCGCCGACCTTAGCAGGCCGTTCAGTTGGCACTACTCCCCAACGATCAGGACCAGCCTGGTACAGCAACTTCTTTTTGTCGCCCGAGACTGAATAGGAACGAATGCTGCCGTCAAGAAAGGGAGCCGCCACTCGCTCTTTGAGCTGATAACGCTGCAAGCGCAAGGCCCCGGGCGTACCGGCCACAAAGGGTTCCGTGTAATAGAAGGTACCCGCAGCACCGGCTGTCAGGTTGCTGTAGTCGCCCACCGGAATCGTTACCGCCAACACTCGCTGGGTAATTCCGTTAAAGTCGATCCGCACGGTTGGTTTCGCGTTCGGATCTGGCTTTGCGGGCGGCGCTGCCGGTTCTGCAGGTGGCTTGGGCTCATCTCCTGTTTCCGGCAGCAGCGGTGAGGGATCGGCCGCATTCAACACCACCAGGTAAATAGAGCGGCGCACCGGACGGTCCAACGAACTCATCTCTAACCAACTAGTAGCGGGACCAAAATTGGTACTCGCCATGAAATAGAGGTACTTGCCGCCGACATCGAACGTTGGCGAGATAGAGTCGGCCAGCCCGTCGCTCACCTGGTACGACTTTTTCTCAGCCCATGAATAGACGAAGATTGCGCGCAGGTGGCTGGGAAGGTTCTTGGAATAGGTGATCCATTTTGAATCTGGAGACCAGGCT
>DATFRK010000223.1:0-10214 GCA_035263325.1 Pyrinomonadaceae bacterium
ACGCAGGGGGAAAGCAGCGAAATGCCTACCACTTCTCCGAAGACTGGTTTGTCGCGGTGCCACCCAATCCCAGTTCCCGATCGATATTCAGTGACGAGCGCTTGCTGAAATGCGTCCGGCTCGAGACTGGCGAAGGCGGCGGCTAGGCTCCTGGGCTCGTGGAGAAAGTCAGGGATTGCGTCGGCCTTACGAAGTTTGCTTTGGGAGTAATCATATTGCCAGCCGAACGACACCACCCTGCGTTTTCCCAGGTAACCATGGAACTCGAATTCGCGAAACGGAAGTTCCTGGAAACGTGTGACAAGTGCCGCCTCCTCGGCTGGGCTGATAAAGTCAGACGTGTAACGAAAGCCCTCAAGCACATTCGCTACCGGCTCCCGGCCATTTTCGAAGAAGCTAAACTGCACTGTACTCATCTGACCTCTAACGGTGAGTAGCTCGACTGTCAAGCAGGGCCAAAAGGCAGCCTGATTGGGGTCCTGGGCTCTGTTGGCAACACCTTCTCCTTGACAGTTAGGCCACTGGACTGCCAATAATAAATCCTAACCCCCCGACATTCTGCCCCAAAAGACTCGCTCGCGTTTGCGGAGATAGCTGTTTTTGCTCGGCAGGCGGGTATTAATTGGCATGCGAAAGAGAATAGCCCTTCTAGTTCTGGTGATCGCTGCGGCCTGCGTGGCAGTGTGGGGCGTGGCCCGCTTCACTTTGGCAAATCGTGACCGGCTGCGCGCGACAGCTACTAGCTTACCGGGTCTAACGAATAGCGTGCAGGCGGCGTACTCGTGGTCCGACGCCGTAGACAGGATCAAAGAAGACCGCACTCCGGCGGACGTGGGCAATGGACCTTTTGTAATTCCACCGGAATTGCAGCACTACAGCGATCGTCATTGGTTTTTGGCCTCACAAGTAGCGGAGATTGATAAGTACAACGTCCACACTTGTCAGGACTATGTTGATCTGGCGGGCATGATCGAACGTGGCGAACTTGTTAACGTGCCCGGAGTGACTGATACCTATGTCTTGTATGGCGTTGGAGCGAAGGCAGACGATGGGGTATTTGATAGATACGAAGATAAGAAGACTGTCGAGCTCTACAGCGACGCCCAACTCAGCCAGGCCTACCAAAGTCTTGCCGAAAAACAGTCGAGTCTCCAATCCGATATAGCCTCATTGAAAGGCCAGTCACTTAAATTGAGTAAGGGCGAGCGGGCCAAGCAAAGCGAATTACAAAGACAGATCGTGGCCCGGGAGCAGGAGTTGCAGGCTGCAGACGATGATAAGGCTGCGTTGGACCAGTTTTATGGTCAGCCCGAAACTCGCCGGCAACTCATGCGCGACTACGAATCGCTTCAGACCCTGGCGAAGAACTTTGCCGGCCGTTCCTACAACCTGGACAATCCGTCAGATCGTTTGGCTTTGAAGCTCAATATGCTAAGCGTGCTGAGACCCGAAGCGTTGAAAATACTGGAAGAGGTTGCGGCCGTCTATCATCAACAATATGGCCGTCCCTTACCAGTAAGTTCACTCGTAAGACCGGAACAGTACCAGCATGTGTTACGGCGGTATAACCGGAATGCGGTGCTCATTGACACCCCGCCACACTCAACCGGTTTGGCATTTGATATTGACTATCGCTTTATGAGCTCCGGTGAACAGACGTTCCTGATGGCCCAACTGGCCCGCATCAAGAGTGAAGGCCGCATTGAAGTAATCCGCGAGCGCAACGCCAACTATCACGTGTTTGCTTTTATCAACGGTACTCGACCCAGTGACGATCTGATCACCGCGTCGCTCGAGAAGGTGACTCCTACTCCGCCTGCGGATGAAGCACACCACGCTGCAGGCCAACCTGCCAAGGTGAAGGGCAAGACGCAAAAAGCGAAAGCGAGGGCAGGGAAGTCGCATCCGAGGAAACGCCGCAAGTGACCGCTGAGCCAACCGGTTCAAGCGTTACGCCGACAAAAGTAATCTGGTCCACTACTCAGCCTCACAAAGTCATTGACAGATCACAAACCTGAGAGTAGATTTCCTCCCTAATTTTTCTCGCTCGTTCGCGTGTGACTCCTCGCAGGCCTCACGTCTACGATGTCTCATAACGACGTTTTTGACATTCCCCCAACCACGTTGCTTTTAGCAAGTGTGGCGCAATGCAAATAACCTCGCCTGCGAATCGCTAGCTTTTTCTTGACCGTAAAACCCAATGGGACTTGCACCTTGAATCCAGATTCGCGCCGTTTCCGAGTCGCACTGCTCGGAAGCCCATGTTCGGCGTAACAAGTCCGCGTGAGGTTTTGCGAACCGTATCCACAAACGGTCAGCAAATACAGTTGTAAATAGCCACGGTTCATAAGCGTAAAGGTCGCCTCAACAATTACTTTAAGTGACTAGGAAGGGCTCCCCCTAGGTTCCCTCGCTGATCCCTTCAAAAGTTTTCTTCGCTAGAATCAACTGCTCTCACATTGGTGGAGTTCAACAGCATTTTGGCGAATTCCTAACTGACCAACCGATTAGCTACCAAGTCACTGTGTCACGCAGACTCTTGATTATTGGTCAGGAACACCCGATTGGCGCCTTAGATGTCGGGAGCCTCCTGAGTCTGGTCCAGGATTGGTCCGTGGAACATTTGAGGTGGGATCATCTGGCCCCTAAAGTTCTCCAAGGGTCCGGCTTTGACCTGGTGGTGGCCATCGCAGTTTCGGAAACTGAGGAAGCAGTAGGCTTTTTTCACTGGATGCGGGACGAGGCCGCTACCTTTGGTACTCTCGCTGTGCTCGCAGCGGAGCCCAACTCGGAAATCCTCGACCTCACTCTGAATGTTGCAGACGACTTCGTACTCTTGCCCACCAACTTTCAGGAACTGAGATATCGTGTGACCCGCATTCTGGAGGTCCGGCAAAACAGCAAAAAATATCTGGGAGAACAACTCAGTACCGAGTTCGGGATGGCCGAGATCGTTGGCAAAGATCCGATGTTCATTCAAGCCATCCGAAAGATTCCAGCACTCGCTCGCTGCGATGCTCCGGTCTTGATTACCGGCGAAACCGGCACGGGCAAGGAAATATGCGCCCAGGCAATTCATCACATTAGTCGCCGCCGCGACTTCCCTTTGATACCAGTGGACTGCACGGGTGTGCCGCAACAGCTTTTCGAAAATGAGATCTTCGGGCATGTGCAAGGCGCTTTCACTGACGCCCGGCGCGACCAGAAAGGCCTGGCCGCAATGGCAGCTGGAGGTACACTGTTTCTTGACGAGATTGATACGCTCGACCTGAGTGGGCAGGCCAAGCTTTTGCGATTTCTTCAGGACGGAACCTATAAACCACTCGGCGCGGATCGTTTTATAAGAAGTGACGTCCGCGTGATCGCAGCCACGAATCGCAATATCGAAGCACTCGTTAGCACAGCAGAATTCCGCTCAGATCTTTATTACCGGCTGAACGTGCTGCGCCTGGATTTGCCCCCACTGCGGAAACGTCAAGGAGACATTCCCCTGCTGGCCCGGCACTTCCTTTCCTCGCTCTCCCATCCTGGCGCGCCGCGCCAGGTATTCTCAGCCGCGGCGCTTCAGAAGCTTACCTGCTACCACTGGCCCGGCAACGTTCGGGAGCTCTTAAACGTCGTTCAGCACGCATTGGTGTTTGCCGAAGGTTCTCAGATCCTGCCCTGCCACATTCCAATACCAGTAGCCGTGGTTGAGTCGCCAAGCCAAGGCGGCCTCTTTCGCGAAGCCCGGACTCGAGCCATCGAAGCCTTCGAACGGCGATACGTTGAAGAAATGATTCGGAAACACAATGGTAACGTGACGCAAGCCGCTCGCGAGGCCGGTAAAGAAAGACGCTCATTCGGTCGCATGATGAAAAAGTACGGATTGAACCGGGCAATTCCTGGCCCATCTCGCAGCTCGTAACTCGCCCACTCTTAACGCTCCAAAAACAATGGTGAGAGCGCAGAATCTCGTTCGATGACGCATTGCGGTGGGTCAGAGTCAACCCAGTCCCTTTTTAGGGAGCCTGAAATGAAGGCTAAAAAGGAACACTTTCTCAAGGCGCTGAAATTGCAAAGGCCAGCACAGCGAGAATTCGGAGTGTCTTGTGACACCAAAAAAGCAACCGCCGAGGGCGATGGAAGTGCTGGATCACTTTGTCCGCAACCCTCAAGCAGCGGACACTCTCGAGGGTCTAGCGCGGTGGCGCTTACTCCGGGAAACAGTTTACCGCAGGGTCGAGGAGACGGCGGACGCGCTTGAGTGGTTGGTAGATGAAGGTCTCCTCAATGAGACTTCAAGAACATACTCAAAACCAATCTATAGCTTAAACCTGCAAGCGCTCGACGAAGCAAAGGAGCTTCTCGCTCGAGAGCAATACCCAAATGATCCTCCTGACAAGAGCGAGCAAGAAGGAGCTTAGCCAATGCCGACAATATAGGCTGGACCCTCAATCTGGAGGTGCAGGCAGGCCCCAAAGCCACCGAAGCCAAGGCAGTTCAAGTGGATGCATACGATCTCACGTCTAAGGTCCACGCCACCACAGCCGATGAAAGAGTTCTGAATGATGCGCTCTTCTTAACCGGGAAAGGAAGTCTCGATTTACTGGAAGGCGCTGCCGCGCCACTCGACAAACTTTTTGTCACAAACACGACGGGAACAGAGCGTGGTATTTGAAATCATCGTCGGTCGTTCGGCAGTTTGATAAAGGCGTCAACAAACGTATAGGAGAAAGCTTATGCCGGTAAGACCTACCTTTCCTGGAGTCTACATTGAAGAGGTACCGAGCGGTGTACGGACCATCGTCGGCGTGGCTACTTCAGTGTCAGCATTCATCGATTATTTTGCTCGGGGACCGATGGGGAACGGGGTGAGCCGTGCCGTTCAGATCTTCAGCTTCGCGGACTTTGAGCGCGAATTCGGCGGGCTTGACATCCGTAGCGAAGCCAGCTACGCGATCCAACAGTTTTTTTTAAACGGTGGATCCGAGGCCTTTGTGATTCGTGCCGGAACCGGCTTTCGCACTGCGACGGTTACCCTGGAAGACAGCACGCCTGGCGACGCCTTTAACGTGCGGGCTGGTCGCCTGATCAAGGGCATTTCCGTAGACGATCCCGGCGCCTGGGGTAACTTCGTTCGCCTCGACGTTGACTATGACACCAGGGATCCCGCGAACCTCTTTAATCTGACGGTTTCAGAGATCTCGCCTGTGGGCACACAACCAGTGTTGCGAACAGAGCCGTTTCGGAATCTCACTATGGCTCCCGGCGTACCGGATTCTGTTCGCCCTGTCGTAAACGAAGGCTCCAAGATTGTTCAAGTATCGGCAGCCCCACTCGGTGCAAACCGTCCCGTTCAAACTGGAACCTCAGGAGTAGCGCCTAACCTGGCCATAATGGCGGCACCATTCCAACTCGACGCAAGTATCGGTGCGGTTACAGTCACTGTGCAGCTAGGGGGTGCGGCCCCTACAAGTTTGCAACAAGCCAGGACAGTGCTTGAGGCCGGACTGCGTCAGGCTGGGCAGGCACTCAGTCCTGCGGATCCTCGATTTGGTAGTGCCACTGTGCAAATAATCGGCGGCACGTTGCGCGTACTTACCGGCCGGGCAGGCGATCCGGCAGTTGCGGGAAGCGTATTTGATCCCGCTTCAATCATTACGTTCGCAGAAAACGGCGGCAATGCCGGCGCCGCACTGGGCCTGGTAGGTGCGAATGTGACAGAGAACGTGCAGCAGTATGCGCTGGGCGGAGCAACAGTCGCTTTTCAACTAAGCCCGGGGGCGAACTCAGATGGAGCAGATGGTAATCCGCCCACCGCGAACGACATCATTGGCGTCAGAGCAAATAAGACTGGCATGTTCGCACTCGAGGATGTCGACATTTTCAACATTTTCTGTATCCCGGTCACAGCGACTCTTGATGCTCCCGGTGCATTCGTCAATGCGTTTGCTGTTTACAGCGCCGCCGAAGCCTATTGCCTGGAGCGTCGCGCTTTTCTGATTATCGATATCCCACAGAACATCGATACGGTTCAGGAGATGAAGGATTGGCTGGACTTCAATCCCAACCTGCGCAGTCGTAACGCCGGCGTGTATTTTCCACGTTTGCGGATCGCAGATCCTTTGAACCAATTTCGACTGCGCGATTTCGGACCAAGCGGCACGATGGCTGGGTTATACGCACGCACCGATAACGATCGCGGCGTATGGAAGGCGCCCGCCGGAATCGATGCCACTCTTAGAAACGTTAATGAACTTAGTTACGTGCTCACCGATCCAGAAAACGGTGCTTTAAATCCACTGGGTGTCGATTGCCTCCGCACTTTTCCAATTATCGGCACCGTCTCCTGGGGGGCTCGCACGCTGGACGGTGCTGACGCTCTCGCCTCGGAATGGAAATATCTTCCCGTTCGCCGCTTCGCGCTCTTCCTTGAAGAGTCGTTGTATCGAGGGACGAAGTTTGCGGTTTTTGAACCAAACGATGAGCCGCTTTGGTCCCAGATCCGTCTGAATGTCGGTGCGTTCATGCAGACGCTGTTCCGCCAGGGCGCCTTTCAGGGACAAACTCCTCGCGACGCTTA
Organism: Pyrinomonadaceae bacterium; assembly: GCA_035263325.1. Classification (GTDB taxonomy): domain Bacteria; phylum Acidobacteriota; class Blastocatellia; order Pyrinomonadales; family Pyrinomonadaceae; genus PSRF01. Next base: position 6,566 of record DATFRK010000223.1, read on the forward strand.
CTTCGTGAAGTGTGACAAAGAAACGACTACGCAAAACGACATTAACCAGGGCATCGTCAATATTCTTGTCGGCTTTGCACCGCTCAAACCCGCGGAGTTCGTGATTATCAGGATCAGTCAGATTGCCGGACAGATTGAAGTTTAGGAGACAGCGCCATGGCACAGTTCACAGTCAACGCAACTCGCTTCGATCCGTACAAGAACTTCAAATTTCGGGTCAAGTGGGACGGTCGCTACGTTGCGGGTGTCAGCAAGGTCGGCGCGCTCAAGCGTACGACGGAAATGGTTGAGCATCGTGAGGGCGGCGATCCAAGCACCACTCGAAAATCGCCGGGCAAGACCAAGTATGAAGCCGTCACGCTCGAACGCGGCGTTACGCACGATCTCGAATTTGAGCGCTGGGCAAACAAGGTTTGGAACCTCGGCGCTGGTCTGGGCCAGGAAGTTTCGTTGAAAGACTTTCGCAAAGACATCAGCATTGAGGTCTACAACGAAGCCGGCCAGAAAGTTCTCGCTTATAACCTCTTTCGCTGCTGGGTCTCGGAGTACCAAGCCTTGCCCGACCTCGACGCCAGTGCGAACGCCATCGCTATCCAGACTATCAAGCTCGAGAACGAAGGATGGGAACGAGACTTGAGCGTTCCTGAGCCGGCCGAACCCACTTTCACTGAACCGGCGTAAGCGCATGACCAGGCAGGTTGTCACGACGTTGCCCAATGGGTACTGGGAGGGCGGCGCCTTCTGGCGCGAAGCACACCTGCGCGAACTGACTGGCAGCGATCACGTTTTTTTGATCGAGGAGTGCAACGCTCTTCTCCCAGCGCATTGGGCCACCGAACTGCTGACACGTTGCGTCACCAGGTTGGGACCGAAGGAAGCGACGAGAGATTCGGTTCGTTCACTCACCGTCGGCGATCGCGAGGCTCTCTTGCTGCACTTGCGACGGCTGACCTTGGGAGACCGTTTGGCGTGCGTCATCTCGTGTCCGGAATGTCATGAGAAGCTCGATCTCGACATCGACGTTGGTGACATGTTGCAGCCGCCGAAGCTCGCGGCGGTCCAGGAGCATGAGCTCACCGTCGAACCTGAAAACGGCGAGGCGACAGTAGTGCGTTTTCGTCTGCCGGAAGGGATCGATCAGGAAGAGGTCGCGACTGTGGCGCTGACGGATATCCAAGCCGCCGCGGATCTGTTACTTCGCCGCTGCGTTCTTTCTGTTACCAGCAACGGCGAACTGACGGCTGAGCTGCCCGATTCGCTCGGCGAACGTTTGGCGGCTCGCATGAGCGAGTTGGACAGCCAGGCCGAAATCAACGTGCTCGCAAGTTGTGAGGCTTGCGGTGTGTCTTTCAACTTTGTCTTCGACGCTGCCAGCTTTCTGTTTCAGGAACTGAAAGCGGAGTTTCAAGGCCTTTATCGCGAGATACACCTGCTCGCCTTTCACTACCACTGGAGTCCGGCGGACATTCTCAACCTCAGCACCAGAGAACGTCGCCGGTTCCTCAAACTTCTCGATCGCGAACTCAACAGGGAATTGGTTCAGTGAGTAACTTTCTTCAAAACCTGGCCAAGCGCAGCGCAGGTTTTCCACTCGCCGCCGAGTGTCGACCTACGCCTTTGGCTAATGCCGAGAGTTACGTTGGAGCGAGCGAAGGGCTGAGTGAAGTCACCTCTGAACAGACGGGTGTGAGCCACGTTGAAGCTCCGCCTGCCGCACCGCTGCAAACCCTGAATAGTTCGGTTGCTCCTCAAGTGCAACGTGCATTGCCGGAGCAGGGCGGTGTGAGTGGTGTTCGGCCAACAGTTGCTGAACCGCGAGCAGTGGAACCTCGTCCGTTATCGGCGCAAAGTCCGACCACAAACCCACAGCCCTTCGAGTCGACGGGGGAAGTCGTTTCTGCAAAAGAGGTCACTCCCGTATTTCAAGCGGAATCGGGAAAAGGCGCGGATGTCGCGGAAAGCACGCCGGTTGATGAAATCACTTCCCGCGCCGAACCAGCGCGAGCGCAAACACCTGTCTCAGCCAGACCTCGACCGACTATCACGAATCCACCCGCAACGACTTCGCAGCGTGAAGCGCAGGATTCACCGGCACCCGGGCCTTCCGTCCTAGAGATCAATGAGACGACGCAAAACAAACTCGACTTGGTCGTAACCAATCACTCGATTAGGCCCGCGCCAGCCGATCCACCCTTGTCCTTCCAATTCCCGAGAGTCGCGTCGCAAGCGCCACAGCCGCCGGCGACGATACCGATTGAAGTGCGCATCGGTCGGGTCGAAGTGCGTGGAGTTCCGCCAGTTCAAGCCGCAACTCAATCGGCGCCGAGAGAAAGTCCGCCAGTGGGATTTGCCAGTTACAACCGACTGCGGAGGTATCGGTATTAGCAATGAGTAACTTCCTGGCCATCGGTGGGGTCAGCGCAACGCTTCAGGCGCTGCTGCGCGACCGAATGGAACTGCCGACCGGAATGGTTCGCACGGATCTGCAAGTATCGATCAGCACTCCTCAGCCCGAAGACGATACGCAGGCCGCGGAACCAACTCGCGTCAATCTCTTTCTTTATCGAGCAACAGAAAATGCGTTTCTCAAGAATCAGATGATTCCGGGTCAAGGGCATCCTAGCGAGTTTGGTCATCCACCCTTGAGTCTGGTTTTGCACTACCTGGTCACGGCCTATGGCGCCACGGACGACAACGGTTTGGTCAACGAAACCCGTGCACATTTTCTCCTGGGTAGCGCGATGCGTGTGCTCTTTGACTTCCCCGTGATCACCGAGCAACTCCAGACCATCAACTCCCCAGCGACGCAGATTCTGCACGTCAGTCTGCGTGGTGAGTTCGAGCAGGTAAAAGTCTGTCTTGATCCGCTGAGCCTCGAAGACATTTCCAAAATATGGACCGCACTCACGCGCCCGTATCGATTGTCTGCCGCTTACACGGTGAGCGTGGTGCAGATCGAGAGCCGCAAGATTAGAACTCTGCCGGCGCCGGTGTTAACGCGCCGCATTCACATCGCTGTTTCCAAACGGCCACAGATCACAGAGGTCTACCGCAGTCCGGCTGCGCCCGGCGATCCGATCGGCGACATTCGCGCGCACGTTCTCCAGGAACTCACGATCGAAGGCAAGAACCTTCGCGCCGCTCGCACCTACGTCAAGCTCGGCACGCTCGAGCCGATCGCCGTCGTGCCTGTCTCAGACACCGAGCTACGAATCGTTATTCCCGACGACACGTATCCGAGCGACGCCGACCATCCGGCGACGCGTCCAATCCCGGTCGACGATCAGTTGCGGCCTGGAGCAATCACCGTTGAAGTGCAGACACTTCAGCCGAGTGAGGTGGTCGAGGGAGGATTGGATCGCGGTGTCGTGAACACTGAGGATCGGCGGCAAAGTTCAAACCAGGGAGTCTTCCTGCTGGCGCCGGAGATTTCCGGGATCAATCCGGTGAACGCCGCAGCTGCAGCCGTCGGGGCGACAGTGCTCACCGTCAACGGCCGTCGACTTTTCAGAAGTGGTGGAGCGAAGAGTGTGGTCCTCGTCGGAGACGTCTCAATTCCCGTTCCGGTTCCTGCTCCGGGAGGTGGACCACAAGCAGACATATCAGTGCGGGTCTCGTTGAATGCTTTGACCCTGACCACGCCACCAAC
>DATFRK010000224.1:0-7356 GCA_035263325.1 Pyrinomonadaceae bacterium
AACGAAGCGGGCGAGTTGATCGGTTTCCTTGGGTTGCAGCGTGAAATCGTACTTTTGCCAGTCAGCCCTGGTTTCGTGAATGGTGTCCGACGCATAGATAACCCCAGGACGTGCCGCCGATTCGAGTGCTAGCGTCACTGAGCCGGAGAAGTTTTCGGGTTTCAGCCAGATCGAGGCGCGATAAGTAACGCCGCGGCGGATGGGAATGTCGTCCTGAAACAAGCCGTGGCGGGTGACGACTCCGGCACTGACATCCATACGCAGCGAATGCTCAGATATTCGTGGCTCCTTTGTGTCGATTTCGAACTGCCGTTTTGGCGGATATGAGACTGAACCGTCCCAATGGAACGCGAGTGCGTAATCATCAACCCGATCATCAGGATAACGGCTCCAATAACGCGGCAAGCCGATGGCGTTAGGAGATTCTTCGAAGCCGCGGTCGCGCAGTAACTCAGCGTGCAACCCGTACTTGACGCCTTCAAACATGTATTCGATGAACTGTCCATAGAGCAGTGGGCTGATCCGATTCTCCACCTTGCGAGCATCAATGGTGATCTTTCCCTGCAGAGGCGCCTGAGGGAATATGCAGACTGTTGCCGCGCAGATCAGAATGACTGCGCTCAACTGGCGAGAGGTGGTGATCATTTCTGCTCGGTGATGGTCAAGTACTTATCGATTGGCGGATTCCTGACGGTTTGGACCGCGCCACTGGGCCAACGAACCTCGACCATTTGCACTGCGGCCTTTGTCCCCAGGCCAACGAGGACTCGTGGATCACTGGCCGAAAGATAACTACTCGCGGTGCTGACGTCGAATATCTGTTTGCTGCCAGTTGAGTCGGTTACGGTAATTCGCGACCCCAGACCTTGCCGATTGCTCTTGGAGCCGGTGAGAGCAATGCCGAGCCAATGGTTTTTACTTCCATTGTTACGCAGAATCAGCGGCGAGCCATTTACCTGGGCCACTACCAAATCAATATCGCCATCATTATCCAGGTCACCGAAGGCTGCCCCGCGCGCTGCTAGAGGCTTGGTCAAACCGGCTGCGTCCGTGATGTTGACGAACCCCTTACCCGTGTTGCGCATCAGCAGCGGTGTTTGCCGATAATTCAAATAACTCGAGGATTCTTCGATGGTGTCCAGTACATGTCCCTGGGCTACGAAGATATCTCGCCAGCCGTCGTTGTCGACGTCAATAAAGCGTGTTCCCCAACCGGTGTTCAAGAGCGAGATCAAGCCGATGCCAGTCATCGATGTTCTCGAGCTAAAAGTCAGATCACCGTTGTTGTGAAACAGTGGATAGGTTTCATTTGAGAGGGTAGTGACGAAGACATCCGCAAAGCCATCATTGTCGTAGTCGGCACAGTCCACGCCCATGCCCGCAAACGTCTTACCGTTGTCGTCGTAACCGGCTCCAGAGACGAGCGCGACATCTTCAAACTTGCCGTCGTGGAGATTGTGAAAGAGAAACTGCCGGACGCTGTCGTTGGCGACAAAGACGTCGGTGAACCCGTCATTGTCCAAGTCGGCGAACGCGAGCCCGAGTCCTTTTCCGCTGGAGTCGGCGATGCCAGCGGTTTCGCTTGTATCTTCAAAAGTGCCATCCGGTCGTTGGTGAAAGAGAAGGGGCGCCGCACCTTTGAAGTTATCAGGATGGCAATAGGCTTTTACCGTGGCTCCGCAGGGGAGTGCGCCCCGCTCAAAATCCCAGTCCACGTAACGCAAGACAAAGAGGTCGAGTCGCCCATCGCGATCATAGTCAAACCAACCGGCACTGGTGGTCCAGCCACTGCCCGCGACTCCGGTTTTTCTGGTTACGTCTTCGAAGGTGCCGTCGCCTCGATTGCGATACAGTTTCCCGCCTCCATAGGCGGTGACGTATAGATCAACAAATCCGTCATTGTCGAAGTCTCCCGCCGCCACTCCCATCGAATAGCCTTCGCCCCGAACGCCGGCCCTCTCCGTCACATCTTCGAAGGTGCCATCGGCCTTCTGATGATAGAGTCGATTCCAAAAGCGTGGGTCGCGCTTGTCGGGTTGGGCCTTTGGCGGCATCGGATCATTAAGTAGCGCGCCGTTGGTGAAGTAGATATCGAGGCGGCCATCGTTGTCGTAATCAAACAGGGCGACTCCTCCGCCCATTGTTTCGGGCAAGTATTTTTGGGTGGTAGGTGATGCCGCATGTTTGAAGTTGATGCCGGTTTGAGTGGTGATGTCGGCGAAGGTAACCGGTGAAGGGAACTGTGGCGCCGGTGTTGTCGGTCGACGAGTGGCAGCTCCTGAGTCGTACGAACGTCCTGTGCGGGCCGGTGCTGGTGAGGGAGTCTGCTGGGGCGCAGGCTGTTGATTCTTGCCGGCTGGATCCACCTTAAGTTGTGCGACTCCTAAACCCACGCAGGTTGAGCCAAACAAAGTCAGGAAGGAGATTATTAATAATGAGAAGAGTAGTTTGCCGTTAATCATCTAAAGAAGTTGTAGGAGCCTTTTCCAAGCAAGATTGGGTTTGACGTGAGAAGTTTGTCAAGGAGTTACTTCTTCTGGTAGGGGCCTCTTTGAATCGATCTCTGTATAACAAGATCCTGACTGCTTGTTTTTTGAGCAACTTTCTCTTCGGCTTCGCCGCCGGTCGTGAGGCGACGGCTGTGCCGCGCCGTAACTTCAGCCTCCGAAATCGAGCTCTGCCCCTGGTTCGCGGTCTGCGCCTAAATCGTTTGGCAAAAACAATAAGTTACTTAATAGCTCCGGCAAACTTATAATCTTCGGAACCGATCGGAATATCGATACGAACCTTGGTTTAGCGTGAATTTCTTCCACCATCTCAGGTTAGTTCAAGGCACCGTCATCGTCCCGCTTTCACTTTGCGCGGCGTTGGGACTTAGCGCTCAAACCCGGAATGCGGATGCGGCGAGTCTGCAACGAGCGGTGACCGCGATTAGCCAGGGACAGTTGTCAGAGGCGGAAACGGCGCTGCAGGCAATTCTTGCCGTCTCGCCTCGTGACCCCGATGCGCTGAACCTGCTCGGAGTGGTCCGAGCTCAGCAACAGCGAAAAGCGGAGGCCGAAACCTTGTTTCGCCGAGTTCTGACAGTTGCGCCCAAACACGTAGGTGCTCACCTTAACCTCGGCGAGTTGTATTTCACGAGCGGGCGATCGCAACAAGCTTTGCAGGTCTTAACGGCTGCGTACAAGCTGGCGCCGGAACGTCCCGACATAAATCTCCGCCTCGCCACCCTCTACGAGTCCACCGGCGCTCACGCGAGCGCCCTTGAGCACCTAAAACTGATCCCGCGTTCGGAAACTAACGATGAGTACTTTCAACTGCTGTTGCAGGTCTTGCTTAATCTCAAGCAAGTTGATGAAGCTCGTTCCCTGGCAACGGAGTACAAGTCACGCAGTAACGATGGGGATGAAACTGCGCAGTTTGCGATGACCCTGGCCGCAGGTGGGTTGCCAGATGTCGCCCTGGAACTACTGTTGGCGGCGCAAACGCATAACCCGGAGTCGTTCTCGTTGCTTTACACCCTTGGCGTGATAAATGGCGAGCGCCAAAACTATGAGGAGGCCGAGCGTTATCTAAACGAAGCGCTGCGCGCGAAACCGACGGACGTTCCCACCTTGCGAGCGCTGGCCCGCATAGCGCGTGCGCGTGGCGAGTTGGAGAAGTCACTTTCCTACCTGGTCCAGGCGCGGCGACTCGCACCGCAGGACAGATCAGTGTTGTACGACTTTGGTGTCACGTCCATGCGAATGGACCTTTACCTCGATGCCCTCCCGGCCTTCGAGCAGATACATCGTACTTATCCCAGTGAGCCCAGGTTCACTTATGCATTGGCAGCGGCACGCCTGAGGAATGGGGAGAACGCAGCGGCAGTGAGTTTGTTGAGAAATTACGTCGCGGCTCGACCCGAAGATGCTGCCGGCTTTTATCTGCTGGGCGCGGCCTTGCATGCTCTCAAGCTTGACGTGGAAGCGCAGTCCATCCTGGAGCAGAGTGTCAAACTCAAGGATGATGTTGATGCTAAGTACCTTCTCGGTGTGGTCCAGTACGACCTGGGCAAGCGCATGCAGGCGATTGAAACCCTGGGCCAGGTAATTCGAATCAAGCCGGAGCACGCCAGTGCGCACACGGCACTGGGAACGGCCTTGCGCGAAGAAGGTAAATTCGTCGAAGCGCGTGAGACGCTTGAGCGGGCGGTGGCGCTTGATGCACACGACCTGCGGGCCCATTATCAACTCGGATTGGTCTACGCAAAGCTTGGTGATAAGGATGCGTCACAGAGGATGTTGACGCGGGCCGAGGAGTTACGTAGCGAGCAGCGTAAACAGGAGACAGTAGTGCTGAAGTTGGTTGACGCGCCGTGAACCTGACAAGCCCAAAGGATTCTTAATACTGGCGCAATCTCTCACTCTGTCCGGCTTCAGAGACAGTGTGAAAAAAGTCAGATACCACCGGCTTCAGCGGGTGGTAGTTCAATTTCAACCTAAAATGGATCGTTGCGCGAATGAGGGGAGATACCACCGACTTCAGTCGGGTGGAGTCTCAACTTCTGCCAATTTTCTTTGGGCGAGGAGGCCGAAATTGAATCTCCACGCGGCTAAAGCCGGTGGTATCTGCAAGAGAATGTAGATCCTTTGACTAGGCGGAAATTGAAGTACCACGCGGCTGAAGCCGGTGGTATCTGAGTCCTTGACACATTCTCGGGAGAATGAGGAAGTTCAGCGCGAAGTGCTGATCGCACCACCCTTAACCGAGGGCCAACCTTCGGAATCCCAAATGAGTGGACTAATGCGCAACGTCGAGATGCCCCGCGCCTCTGCATCGTACGCATGGTAAACCAGGCGATCACCTTCCGGAGTTTGTAACACTGCACAATGGCCCGTCCCACGCCAACGCCCTTCACCAGCAATCACCAGCGTGCCGCCACCCTCTCGCATGTCCTTTCCATCCCGATCAACATAAGGACCAATCACTCGTTGTGCGCGACCTACCCGAACGTTGTAGGTGCTCTCCGTTCCGCGACAGCAGAAATCAAACGACACGAAGAGGTAGTAGTAACCGCGTCTCCGAATAATAAATGGAGCTTCAATCGCGCCAGGCTGACCGGCTGTTCGCGGCCTGCTCGCCAATGAATAAAGATTTGTGTCACGCGGGTCCAACTTACCGGTGTTCAGGTCGATCTTGCGAAGCTTGATGCCACTCCAAAAGCTCCCAAACGACAACCACGGCTGGCCGTCTTCGTCTAGCACAAGATTGGGGTCGATTGCGTTCCAGTCATCGCTTGTGTTGGAACTAATAACTTTCCCCTGGTCCATCCAGCGATACCTGTCGCTCATTGGATTGAGCGTCAAGTTCGTGGTCAAGCCAATGCTGGAACGGTTACTGCCAAAAGTAGATGCTGAATAGTAAAGGTGATAACTGCCGTTGAAGTACGAGATGTCCGGTGCCCACAAACCCCTCAAGCCCGGCACATCCTGCACCGCCCAGAGGGGAAGGTGGGCGAACACGTCTCCGCACAGTCTCCAGGTGAGCAAATCGCTTGAGCAGCGGACACTGATGCCCGCCCTGGTTGAGAAGAGATAGAAGGTATCGCCTTCCTTGATGATGCTCGGGTCATGAACGTTCCGAATATCGCCTTGCAACTCAGGATCTGAACCAGAGCGTTGGGCCTGCATAACGCACACAATGAGCAAGAGTGCGAGCATCACACCAAACCAATACACTCTTTTCGTTCGTCGAAAAGTCACCGAGATAAACCCCGTACCGCTGGACCATCGGCCCCGGTTCACCTTGAATTTGTCTAGCCTCTTTATAACAAAAACCTTGACACTTTGTTCATTTGTGATTTAAATGCACATGTGCAACGGTCAATTTAGAACGCTTCAATCAAAATTTTGGTTTAGATCAGGTCTCCGGTCTTTAACGAAGGTTCCCGGGTATCAAGTTTGCAGTATCGGTGCTGTGCTCAAAAACGCCGGGTATTGCAAAGGGTTCCCACCTAAGAAGCGGACTCGTTTCACTTCTCCCCCATTGCTATAGAGCCAATAACTCTATGCTCTTAAGGCCCAGCTCTCCGAAATTTCGCTTTTGAAACCTTGCCTGCGGTCCAGTTTACAGGAGGTGCCCGAATGAGTTTTCGTAGGCCTACCATACTTCTTCTTCTTGCCTTAGTACTTGGCTTGACTGCAACTGCAATCGCCCAGAGCGACCGGGGTACGATCGTCGGCACCGTAACCGATCCGAATGGTGCTTCCGTAGCCGGCGCAAAGGTAACGGTCACGAGCCTCGACAGCGCTGACGTTCGTGTGGTCCAAACACGTGATGACGGTACGTTCACCGTGCCTGAGCTGAAGGCGGCGCCTTACAAGATTACAGTTGAGGCGCAAGGTTTCAAGACCGCAACTATGGACCGCGTCCAGGTGGCGGTTCAGATCACGCGCCGCGCCGACGTCAAACTGGAAGTAGGAGCGATTGGTGAAAGCGTCATCGTCTCATCCGATGCCGTACCAGTATTGCAGACAGAAAGTCCAGTGCAGCAGACGAACATCACTGAGAAGCAGGTTAGAGAGTTGCCCCTCCAAATCGGCGGTGAAACGGCCGGTCGTTCGCCACTCTCGTTCATCTTTCTCGACAGCAGCGTCGCCACCGGTGGGGGCAGTACCGGTGACCAGAATCAGGCTGCTCGCGGCAGCGGCACCCTGGGATTCAATTTTCGAGTCAACGGTGGACAGGGACTGGGTACTGAGATTCTCATCGACGGTGCGCCCACAAAGCGCGCGGAAAATGGCACCTTCTTCACGGAAGTTGCGCCGGGTCCTAACGCCTTTCAGGAGTTTACGGTCAGTACCGCGCAGTACTCGTCAGAATTTGGCAACTCGTCAGGTGGCGTCGTCAACTTCACCATCAAGTCAGGCGCCAATGATTTTCATGGCGAGGCTTACGAGTTCTATCGTACGAAGGGCCTGAATGCAAACATTGATCTGAACCGATTAACCGGTCTTCCCAAACCCCTCGACCTACAACACGATTTCGGATTTAGCGTTGGTGGACCAATTTATCTGCCGCACTTTGGTGAAGGGGGCCCGCTGCTGAGGAGTTTTAAGAACAAGGCCTTCTTCTTCTTTAATTACGGAGGTTATCGCTTTCACCAATCTGAGACGGTAAACATCAGCGTGCCGACCGTGAAGATGCGTACCGGCGATTTTTCTGAGTTGCTAACAGATCCCGACGTCGTGGGCTTCTTTGGTGCTCCGGTACGGATCTTCGACAACACTGTGGCCTGTTGTAACCGGCCAGTGATCCCTGGAAACCGCCTTGACTTGTATCGTAATGCGCAGGGTAGATCGATTCTTGATCCAA
>DATFRK010000225.1:0-3415 GCA_035263325.1 Pyrinomonadaceae bacterium
TTAGCCAGTGGAGCCTCAATTTCTGACTATCCCGCCGCGTTACAAAAATCGAATCGGCGAGCCCGTAAGGCGAAGCGCGGTTAGGTTGAAATTGAAGCTCCACTGGCTAAAGCCCAGTGGTATCTTCATGGCGCAAGTCTCTCTGGGTAGGTTGAAATTGAAGCTCCACCGGCTAAAGCCAGGTGGTATCTTGAGCTTTGCGGCCGCCTCTGTCTTTCACAAAGACTCAAAGGCCACACGGCCACCCACCAGCGTCAAACGAACGTTGCCCTGATCGTCGAGCGCAACCAGGTCTGCGCGTTTCCCCTCTGCAATAGCGCCGCACTCATGGTCTTGTCCAATCAGCTTTGCGGGATTGAAGGCCGCCATCCGTGCGACATCCGGTGCCGGAAAATTCAGCGACAGCATCATGCGTACAGCATCAAGCATAGTAATTACTGAGCCGGCGATGCTGCCACGTTCATTGCTGGTTTTTCCCTGCACCACCTTGATCGTTTCGCCCCAGACTTTGTAGGCACCATCCCCGATTCCAGTTGGGGCGATCGAATCACTGATCAGGGAGATCCGATCCGCTGACTTACAACGCACGATCACCTGCAACATGATCGGGTCAACATGGACCCCATCCGCAATGAGATCGCACGTTACTTCATCCTGCTGCAGTCCCCAGCCGATTGGACCAGGCGCCCGATGATGCAGGGGCGCCATCGCGTTCATGAAATGGGTCATGTGCCGCGCCCCGGCCTGTCGCGCCTGCTCGAGCACGTCGACTGCTGCGCGAGTGTGCCCGATCGAGACGACCCAACCGCGTTTGCACAACTCCCTGATGAGCTCAACCCCACCGTCAATCTCCGGAGCTAAGGTAGTCATTCGCACTATGTCCGGATCATTGCCAACGGGAAGATCGTCAACCTCACTTCCCGTAAAGGTGCGAAAGTATTGGGCGCGTAGAGCACCACATTGCGCACTATTAATGAAAGGTCCTTCGTAATGAACACCGAAAGCCTGCGCCGCCGGTTGACGCTGATGCTGCTCGTGAATCAGCTGTGTGATTGCCGCGACAGAATTGGCGTAATCTTCCAGCGGAGCCGGGACCAGCGTGGGCAGCCAGCCGGTAACTCCATGTTGGGCCAGAAAACGCGCGACTGAATGCAGCTGTTCTGCGTCGGCCTCCATCGTGTCGACACCAACCGCGCCGTGAATGTGAACGTCGATGAACCCGGGAAAGAGTGTGAGACCAGTGAGGTCCAACTGTTCCTTTTCAACGGCTGGTGACGCTAAACCCTCAGAGATTGAATCGATGTAACCATCGCTTACGATCAAGCTGGCCGCACTCGTCACGCGATCAGGAAGAACGAGTCGAGCACCATGCAGGTAAAACTGAGATGAATGGTCTGGCATCGTGTTTATTTAACCACAGCTTTCGAAAATTCTAGCCAACGAACAGGCTGGCAAGAGTCCGAAACCGCGTGTTAACTCAGATTCAACTCTCTGCGCTAACCTCAGCGTCCTCGGCGTCTTGGCGGTTGAGTGGGTGTTAAGAGGCATTCACCGCCGATACGCCGAGGACGCTGAGGTTAGCGCAGAGAGTTGAGACTAAACACAGATCCCAGATTCTGTTGCCGAACGGTCAGTAAAGACATAGCACAATCTAGCGCGACCGGCTCACACGTCGGACTCGATTGCAATGAGCTGGGGACCAGGTCATCTGCTCGCTGAACTGCGTGTCCCATTTTGGAAAGCAGACACAAATATGCCCGCGGCAGGTGAAAACTGACGCGGGCATACAGTCACTAAGACGCAACCCAACTACTAGAAGTACAGTTTGATGCCAAACTGAAACTCGCGTGGGTTACGGGTTGAACCAGGTCTGCCCGTGGTCGAGGTACAAACAGCGATACCACCGGGAACGCAAGGTGACGATCCCAGCACGTTGCCGTTGGCCGACTCGAGGAAGAACTGCGTGTGGTTGAAGACATTGAACGACTCGAAGCGGAGTTGCACGTAGCGTTCTTTGTCCCTGTTCCAGTAGAAGTTCTTAATCATTGACAGGTTGGTTTGATTACGACCAGGCAGCCGGAAAATGGCGCGTCCTGAGTTGCCAAACGTGCCCAACGCAGGATTACCAAAGGCTGTTGGATCATAGAGGAACGGCAGGCCGGAAACCGGATCGATGGTTCCTGCCAGGCCACTCGTGGGATCGCCCAATAACTGAGATCGGTTGCCGTTTGCACCACCGTTGGTCGACGCAGCCAGAACGCGTGAAACTGGCGGTCCCGATTCAACGTTGGTAATACCGGAAAGCTGCCAACCAGCAATGACCGTTCTTACGAACGGATTACTGCTCTTTTGGAAGAAAGGCATCTCCCAGATGTAGCTGGCGGAAAAGATATGCGGACGCGAAGAACGTGCTTCCGCATATTCCGGAGTTAGGTTGAACTGGTCTTGTGGTGCATCCACCGCGTCGCGGTCATTGGTGAAGTTCGTCATGTTCTTGCTGAACGTGTACGACAGACCAATGGTGCTGTTGCGAGCAAATCTCCAGTTTAGGGACGACAGCAAGCCGTGATAACGCGAGATCGCTTGCGTCTCCTTGAAGGTGATTGTGCCGTAACCGAGGAACGGTCGAATAGCGTTGACATTGGTGGATTTAGTTGGGTTGCGTACTGCGTCATTGATCCAGGCGTTAGTGGCTGCTGGGCCAACAAAATTGATGTTGCGTTGGTCATGCAGGTGATCACCCTTGGTACCAACGTAACTGACATCCAGCACGGCGTTCTTCCAAACCTCACGCTGCATGCCGACTGACCACTGCTGTATCTCCGGTTGCACCATGTTCTGATCGATACCGCCCAAAGCGCGAATCGGTAGATTACCCAGGGCACCACCCGCCGGCGTTCCGAGCGTAATGCCAGCGCCGCTGAAGGTCGCGGTGTTGGAGAACGGTGGATTGGCAAAGGTTGGATCCTCAAACAGGAACGTGGCGATCTGGTCGTAGTAGAAACCGTAACCTAAGCGGAACACCGTCTTGCCACTTTCGCCAAACAAGGTACGGCCCAGGCCATCTTGATAGTTGGGACTCCAGGCCAGACCAACTCGAGGACTGAAGTTGTTCTTGTCATGCGGGATGACTGTTTTGCCAAACGGCGACGTTGAACCGGCAACAGCAATGCCATTCAACTCATTACCGGTCCCGCGAATGAGCGATCCACAGAGGGCATCCGCGCAGGTGGGCGCATTCGCCCGATTGTAGAGTTCCGGGATGAATGCTGTCAGCACATTGTTCCGGTCGGTCGCCGGCACAAAGTCCTGGTAGCGAACTCCATAGTCCAACGTTACATTCGGCCTAATCTTCCAGGTGTCCTGGGCAAAAAACTCGCGTCGGCTCAGGTGCTCTTGGACCGAAATATCAAAC
>DATFRK010000226.1:0-5898 GCA_035263325.1 Pyrinomonadaceae bacterium
GGTACAAGCAGAAGGTGGAGAGGGAATCGCCGCCACTTCATAGCGATAAATCCCCGCCTGTGCCTCGGGACTCAACAGCTGTCGCGTACGCGCAGTTCGTTCCGGCAAGCGATACTCCTCGTAGTTTACGAAGAAGAACGCCTTATCTTTCCCGTTGAACAACTTAGGGATCGAGATTGGACCACCAACCTTGCCTCCCGGTTGATTCAAGAGGATGCGCGCTTGCGGAGCCTTGTGGGTAACAGGATCAGCTACCTGGTCGCGATTGTTGAACCAGTAGTTTGCATTCAGCGCAGGGTTGCGGTGATACCAGTAGACGCCACCATGGTATTCATTGGTGCCGTTCTGAGTGACAAACTTGATCTGCACTGCACCTTCCGCTGAGCTCTCTGCGCCAGGGGTAGTGGTGGAAACGGTCACTTCGCTGATGGCATCAGTTCTTGGTCTGATGTAAGTAAAGAAACCATCGCTGGACTTGAGCAGGTTGTCCTGCACGTTGACGCCGTCGATGGAGATATTGAGTGCGCCTTTTGGCAAGCCGTTGACCGACGAGGTACGCGGACGTCCTGGCGTGGCAGTACCCGGCATCGTCAACACGAGGTCGAGCGCATCGCGTGAAGCGTTCGGCAAGTCCGTGATCTGGCGGCCGGTAAGAGTGGTACCGACAGTTGCTGACTGGGTTTGCAGCAACTCTCCACCTCCCACGACCGTGACAGTTTCAGCGGCGGAGCCAACTTCCAACTCGACATTGATGCTGGAAGGCTTACCGACGTCGACCTTGATTTCGGTGACGACGGCCTGCTTAAAACCAGAGGCATTAATCGTAGCCGTGTAAACACCCGACGACAGTGAAGGGACGTTGAAAGTTCCTTCGCCGGTCGTCGTGGTTGAAAACTCCTGATTGGTCGCAACGCTTTTCACGGTCACAGTGGCACCGGCCACGACCGCGCCTTTCGGGTCAACAACTGTTCCCGAAAGAGAACCGAGGCTCTGTGCGAAGGCGGTGACTCCACACACGGCGAGCAACAGGAGGAAGAAAAGGTATTTCGGTAAACCGTTTCTCATCACGTAATCCTCCAAAATGGTTTTTGCCCTTAAACCCAGCAGAAGAACGAGCTGCTGGGCAACTTGTTGTTTGAAACCGACCAACTTACTTTGACTGGATGGATAGGGAATGCCCGTTCCGGTCGAGCATGTGTCGTTAAACCAAGCAAACGCTGAGCCAGCGGGGACTGATACGGAAAGTATTCAATCTGGAGAGCTTGCCCAGACGCTGGGATTGGTTTGACGAGCGTAGAGTACGATATTCTGGATATGTATTCAAATTATTGGAGCATATAACATCGCCGCTTGTCGATTTTGTTGCCGATTGGGCGTTGTTCTTAAGGTCCAATCGGCAATCGGCATTTGAGGATCAGCAATGCCCTACTTCACCACCTGCAGTTCGAATGAGAGTTCTTTGCCGCGCATGATTGTAGAGAGATAGAACTCCCAAAACTTTCGCGTGAACCGAAAGCTGGGCCATCTTTGGTCCAGGTTCACCAGGAACTCCAGCCCCAGACTACGCCAGAGATTTGCCAAACTGACGTGAGTGCTAATTGGCCGCAACACTGCTTCGGTGTAGAAAGGAAAGGGTGCGCGCTCCGGAATGAAGCAAGTGAAAGAGTAACTGTTGAAGTGATTGCGATGAGTTGGGTCGGTGGCCCAATCGGGATTCGAATAATGTGGGGTGACGATCTTTAACCGGCCGCCGGGTTTAGTAATCCGGTGCAACTCGGTGATGAACTTCATTACGTCAGGAACATGCTCGATCACATGCCGGCAAACGATCTCATCGAATTCGTTGTCAGCGAACGGGTAGGGAAAGACACCGAGATCGTGAATGACGTCGGCATCTGTGCGTGGGTTCGCGTCGATGCCGATCGCTCCGGGAAATTTGTTGCGCCCGCACCCAACATCCAAAACTCTCTTCGCAGGCTCACCCGTAGAGAGCAGAGCGTCATCTGTTTCAGTCATGCTGATGCTTAATTGGTATTGCAGCTAAGGAGAAAAGCACTCAACTCGTTCAGGTTGACAGCACGCACCGGTTTGTTGAGACGTGTTTGCACTTCCGCGAGCGTCATGCCATCCAACATCACTGGCTCATCACTCTTGATCATCTGCCTGGGAAGCAAAACAAAGTCGCCCCGCAGCTGATCGCGCGCGGCCACTAGATCTTGTCCGGTTAGCAACCCCGCGACCGAAACATCACCGCCAAAGTATCCATTCGCTACTGCTACGACACGCAACTGCGCGGAAAATTTTGTATTCAGTTTCCCGATCAACTTCTCGAGTACCGGGGCGAACAGCGTTCCCGTGACGACAGAGCCGTGAGTGCCGGACAATTGGGCCACCTGTTTGCGCTCCAGTCGCTTACTGAGCGCGGCAAACTCTTCATGGAACGAGCGTACCATGCCGACGCCATCTTCTATCTGTGGATACTTGCCGTAGTGCCTGCGTGGTGGCAGCGGGCGTCCGGCCTTCAGGTAAATCTCATCGCCCAGGAACGCGAAGTGTGTACCCAGTTGTGATTGCAATCGGTGCTGCACGACGCTCAGTTGATCGATCACCTCGCGACAGAATTCGGGTGTCACGGGCGTTAGTCGTTCGTCGGTGTTGTAGCGAGTCAGACCAAGTGGGACGATCGCTACGCTCGAGATGCGCGGATATTCAGCTGCCAGATCAGCGATGGTCCGTTCCAGCACCTGGCCGTCGTTGATACCGGGACAGAGCACCACTTGAGCATGAACCTCAATGCCTGCGTCCAACAAACGTCGCAAAGGACGAGAGATGTCGGCGCGCTTCTCGTCGACACCGAGTAGATAGGCGCGCACTTGAAGATCAGTGGCATGCACCGACACGTATTGCGGAGTGAGTCGTTGTTCGATGATGCGCTTTAGTTCGTCTTCGCTGATGGACGTGAGCGTAGTGTAATTGCCGTAGAGAAACGATAGGCGAATATCCTCGTCGCGAACGAAGAGCGAGGATCGGGCGTCAGCAGGGTTGCCCTTACAGAAACAGAAGATGCACTCGTTGGCACATTGCCGGGGAACGATTTGCTCAAAGCTGAAGCCGAAGTCCTCGCCCTCTTCTCGTTCCAGTTCGACTTCCCAGTCCTCGCCGTTCTTCTTTCTGACCTCAAGCACGAGTTCGGTCTCACCGGCAGTGTGAAAACGGAAGTCGAGATAATCCCGTACTACGCGGCCGTTGACCTTTATTATCCGGTCGCCACGTTCCAGCTCAATTTCGGCCCCCAGGCTGTCGGGAGCCACCTCGGCTATTTCCACGCCCCGTCGCCGGATACTGGTAACTGCCGGAGTGACTGCAAATTCGTACATACTTCGCTGACTTGTCCTTCCCCTACTACTGGTGCACAGTGAACTTTAGGGCTCAGTGGCGAAACGCGCAATATAGCAGACGATGGCGGTAATTGTTGAGCGCCCTTTGGAGTGCGGCGACTTGTCGCCGCTTTGGGATCGGGGCCTCGGTCGCATGGGAAAAGATCCCAAAGCGGCGACAGGTCGCCGCACTCCAAAGTGGAAGCCGGGGGGTATTGGACGTTTTCAGAAACTCTAGAGCTTCGACCGAGCTTAATCTTGCCATGATTTCTGTGTATAATCCGGCGCACCAGCGCGTCCACGTAAGGCACTGCACCGAACAAGCTTACCGAGAAGTCGGAATTTTCAACGCCAAGTATCAGACAATGAATAAAGCAATACCCATCGCACTCTCTGCCCTTCTTTTTATTAGCCTGACTTTCTCTGTTTTCGCGCAGCAACCCGGCCCTGTCGCCAGCTCGCTGCCGAAAGCAGAGCCTGGCGACAATTCGACCGCCGAGGCAACCGCTGATGTCCAAAAACTCTACAACTCGGGTGTCGCTTTGTCGGAAGCAGGAAAAATAGACGAAGCTATCAACGCGTTGAAGCAGGCGCTAAAGATTCGCCCGGAAGATCCGCAAACAAACTTCCAGTTGGGTATGACCTACTCCAAGTCGAAGTCGTACAAGGAAGCTTTTGATTCCTTCAAGCGGGCCACTCGTTACAAACCTGACTGGGCGGAGGCTCACTTCCGACTGGGAATGATGTCCTATGTGCTGGGCAGGCAGAGTCAAGCACTCGATGAGTATCAAAAGCTGAGCGAACTCAAGTCTCCCTATGCGAACACTCTGTATCGGATCATCCAGGACGAGAACGGCACCGGCAACGCGGAGGTGAAGCCGACGAGCAACCCTCCGGCAGCAACGGACTCCGCCACCAAGAATGCAAACAGCGAGACGCCGAAGAAGCCAGCGGAGACAAACAAGGCGAACGTTACTCCGCCGGCAAACAACAACACGCCAGTTCAGCCTGCTAACAATGTTGTTAGCAAGCAACCGGCTGATTCGAATAAGTCGAACACCAATCCGGCTGGCAATTCCAATCCGCCAACCAACAGCGCCAGTAACAAGCAACCCAATCCGCCAACCGCGCCGGTGAACGATCCGGTAGTTAAACCAGCGACTGCCGATTCACTGCCGCCTACGGAAATCTATCGGGTCGGAATAGGTGATGTCCTTGATATAAGACTGCTGAACTCCGCCACCAACCGTTCAACCTTGTACACCGTGATCGGCGGCGGCGTCATCGATCTACCGGTCGCGGGTGGACCAGTCGCAGTAGCCGGATTGACCGCCGATGAGATTCAAGCGCGCATTGCTGCAGAGCTCAAACGACGCGCCGTTGAAGAAGGCGCACATGTATCAGTCGGTATTCGTCAGTACTCCAGTCATACGGTGACGGTAACCGGGCTGGTCGCCTCACCCGGCACCCGTATTTTGCGACGCGAAGCTGTTCCTCTTTATGTGGTGCTTTCAGAATCGCAACTGCGAAACGACGCGGGACGGGTGATGATTTTGCGCGGTGGTAACCAGGGACAGTCACTCGACGTCGGCGATCCAGCAACTCTGAACACGACTGTAGTTTCGGGAGACGTCATCAACGTCTCGGGCCGACCCCAGGAGTTCTACTACATTGCGGGTCGCATCAACTATCCGGGCCAGAAGCCATTTCAACCCGGCATCACTCTGCTGCAAGCAATCCTCGCCGCCGGCGGCACTTCCCGCAATGAAAACAGTATTGAGATCTCCCGCGCGGGGGCAGATGGGCGGTTAGTGACCACCAAGTTCAGCGTTAAGGAAATTAAGTCCGGCACGGTTGCTGATCCCAAACTTCAACCCGGTGATCGCATCGAAGTATTACGCTAATTCTGTCAATCATTAGCGGCAATTTTATTGACAATCCCAGCCCTGTTTGCTAGTTATGCAAGGCGCATTTCAGACCAACTCTGCTTCTTCCAAACAACCAAGACAAGCTAGTCAACTTTAGGGGCGAAAGAGTGCTAATCCAATGAACAATAAAATGAAGCCAGCGCTGTTGGGTGGGTTGATCGTAGGTCTTTTGTCTGCAATTCCAATCGTCAATTATTGCTGCTGCATTTGGGGCATCGGAGGAGGAGCACTCGCGGGATATCTTTACATTAAGGACTCCCCGCTACCGGTAAAGCCCGGTGACGGCGCGATGATTGGTGCCTTAGCCGGAGTTTTCGGCGGCATCCTATACCTGATCATCGGTGTACCCATCGCCATCTTTGTTAGTGCAGCGGCGATGGAACAGGCGTTCCGCCAATCAGGCGTGAGCGTCCCACTGTCTGGTCCACTCCTGTTCATTGTTGCCGGTATCGCCGGCGCCATCTGCCTGACAATACTTGCGGTGCTGGGCGGACTTATCGCCGTTCCGATTTTTGAAAAGCGCAAAGGCGACGTTCCACCACCACCGCCGCAAATGTAAGCCGTCTCTCGAGGTCGCGTCACAGTATTGGGGA
>DATFRK010000227.1:0-6908 GCA_035263325.1 Pyrinomonadaceae bacterium
TGAGCTCCGGGCTCGGTCATTCCGCTCGAACTCCAGGTCGCAATCGCCCCGGTGTTTGGCGCTAGCACCATCGACTTGCCAAGACTAATAGCCACAGGATCGTGGGAGTAGCCATTCAAACACGTGAGCAAGACCATCAATGGCAAACGACCGCTGTTGTTCAGGCTGGCCGCATCTTCACTGCGCAATAAGCCGGCGCCGGTCCAGACCGTCACTGAGCCGTGACCGGCAAAACTCACCAAATCTGGACCAGCATTCAAGCTGCTGAGGATCTGCGAGCGTATCGTGGCGTCGTCCGGACCACTGCTGCGATTGATTGTCTCCACTGGCATCGCCATCGGTAATAGCTGCGCCAGGTTGTTACTTATCGACTCAAACCCACCATCGGCTACCAGCAGCGCACCGCGCTCGGGATCAACCGGCGACTGGTCGTACGCGATCAATTTGTTAACCAGATCAGTTGCCTGGTTGAGTGTCCTGACCGGCAGTCGACCCACCGCCATCTCCGGTATTCCATCACCGTCAAAGTCCGCCAGCCAGTCGTCACTCGCGGTCTCCATGTTGGCCGTGTCAAGGAGACGCGTGGGCACAAAGTCGAAGGCGCCATTGCCCAGGTAGTTCCGTGGATCCCAGCTTGAATCACCAATCAGCAGCACGTAACGCGGGGCCTTCTGCCAGTGGGTTGTCGTCCACTGGAGAAAGTTCTTGAGCGCTAGCGGGGCATGAGTGCCGTAACTGAACTCGTCGTAAACACTGTCAACGTCAGCTACTTCTACCTCCAGTCCTTGACCGCGGCGCCAGGCCGCAAGGTTGTCGGCGGCAGCATGGAAGTCCTTATGCGTGATAATCAACAGATCGGCGGAATGCGTCGTCGCGCTCAGCGTGGAAGATGGTTTCGCTTCGATTGCGGCCGGAGTGAGGGCGCTATCCTTCGACATTAGAAGCATGGTGCGGGCGGTACTCGTGGCGGAGATGTTGACGACATAGCTGCCTGCATTTTTGCTGGTAGTGACCTCGCGCTCAACAGGTGCAAGCGGATCTGTGATATCAAACAGTCGCAGTTGGGCAGTGCTGAAACCCGTTACTGTCAGTCGCCGGCCGGCGGCGACAGTGAACAGCAAGCGATTGTCAGTTGCCCGGTACTGCTTTTGATAAGTCAGTCGCAAATAATCGAGCAGACTGAGGTCGGTAGGAGAGGCAGTACTTGCAAGACCGACCTGATTCTCGCCTTCCTTCAATACGCCGGACGGAACAGGCAGCTTCAGACTCTGGTGTTCCTTGCCCTGAAACTGGACGACGCCGAGATCAACGTTATTGAGTGAGACGCGCACCTGATGGGGCTGGTCATTGACACCTTGCAGTGCAACTTCGAGTGCATCGGTTGAATCTGGCTTCGCGAGTGATTGGACTACCAGGGTTTGCGTAACCGTCGTGTTGTTGATTACCGGGCCGAAGATATTTTCAGCCTCACCGTTGAGCAGGGAAGAGAAATAGATCAGTTTGTCTTCCCGTTCGATGGTGTTGCTAAAACTCGCGTTATTGTTTTCGCCGAGTGGCTCCAGCAATCTAACCCGCTTTTCAGCCACTGAAAGGATGCGTTTGCCTCGCGCACTGCTGCTAATCAAATAGTAGGTATGGATCCCAGTAGTAGGTGTGCTCAGAGCCTGACCATAGAACTCAAGCGAATCGGCGGCGTTGAGTTGAGCACTGTTGCTGCTCAGCTCGATTGGTACTTCGGCACCGTCGACATAGAGTTGCAGCAATCGTGCATCGCTGTTCGGGTCAAGGCCGGCGGCAACCAATTGCGGTTGCGTCACTCGGTACCAGTCATCATGATCGACTGAAAGTTTGATACCCGGCAGCGACGGGTTGAAGGTAGCGGAGGGCTGCGCGGTCAGCGTTGAGACCTGGGCGAAGGCCCATGTATCAGTTGGCCACTCGCGCTGACCAGATCTGCTCTGACCCGCAAACAACTCACCGAGCAGAGGCGACGAATCCACTGGGAATTTTTCCCGCGCCGGCTGCGGCACAATTGGACCATGCAAGGAGTGTTTGCCATTTAGGTCGACGTCTTCGATCCAGTAAACGCTTTCAGGTGCACCGTGTTTATCAACCCACGCATAATTATTGCCTGCCGTTAAAACACTGCCCTTGCCGGCGAACAATGCCGAACCCGCGACGAGTTGTTGAGTCAATAAACGCCTTTGCCCACGTTCTTCCCGATAGACATTGAAGCCGAGGTTGTCGATCTCCATAGCCGTACGCCACTTGAGGAACACCGAATCGGCTGTTCGCCAGGCTGAGGCTTCGACAAACTTTGCCGCCGTTGCTGTGGTCACTACTCTGGTATTGGAGAACTCCGAAGTGTTGCCCGTGGGATTGGTGGCGGTCGCGGTAATTATCTGACCAGCAGTGACAGTAGTGGCTGAGGTAAAGGTGCCCGAAAAGTTACCGGCGGCATTGGTGGTGACATTCATCGTACCAAGAAAAGTTTGACCCTCACCGTTGCCACTGGGATCGGCGGTCGTGCTGAAAAAGAACTCCACCGTAAAAGTCGTACTGGCTGTTGAGTTGAGGGTGAAGCTAATGATGGTAGAGCCCTGAACGGCATTCGTTATGACAGGAAAGTTCTGAAGATTGTTTGGGCCGAGATCGCCATCGCCGGGATCGTTCGGTGTGACCCCATCAGCTCCAAGATCGATCCCCAGGCCGCCGTTTGTGAAAATCGAGTTTCGAGAAATTCGATTATTAGTGGAACCGGCATTTATGATTGAGACGCCGGCCTGAGTGTTCCCCGAGATCGTATTACCCTGACCTGCAGCGGCTCCGCCAATGGTGGTTGATGGGGCATCGATCCTTATTCCATTCTGGGCGTTGGGTATTGCTGCGGTATTTGCCGCGTTTCTGCCGATAAGATTGCCAACGATCAGAGTTCCGGTGGCGGCACTATTCTGAATTGCTATACCGTTTTGCGTGTTGCCGGAGATTACATTCCGATCGGCTGTAGTCGTGCCCCCAATAGTATTGTTGGGTGCGCCACTGATGAAGATTCCATTTAGACCGTTAGTTGATGCGGCGGTGCCGGCCGCGTTTGTGCCAATGAAATTCCCGGCTATCAAGTTGCCACTGGAGCCGGCATTCTGAATTGAAATGCCATTGCCGCCGAAACGATTAATGATCAGACCTCGTACGGTGCTTCCGTTCGCCAGTATGGCCAACCCATCCGAGGCAATGTTGTTCCCATTGATTTCGATCAGGGGCGTTCCGCCGACGGAGCCAGGCTGGCTCGCGCCGTTTATGACTACGGCTTGACTGATAGACGGTAGGGAGACGGTAATCGAAATGCTTTGGGCGCCACCTGCTCCGATGTTGAAATTTATGGTATCGGTCCCGGCCAGCGCGTTTGCTTCCTGAAGTGCTGCCCGAAAAGTGCAGACGCCGCCGGTATCTGCGCAGACGCCGTTACCTGGAAGCGCATCATTCGTGTCGGCAGTGGAGGTCACAGTAAAAATGGCCGCCATGACGGTTTGTGGCGAAAGGGGCCAATTGCCGGGAAGTACAGCTAAGCCCAAAAGAGTTAACGAGAGAGTAATGACCTGGCGTCGGAGATTCACTCGTGAGCCTTCAGGCTGAAACCGCTCCCCAACAGTTCTCGCCAACTTTACCAGTGGGAGTTCGACCCGGCAGCGAATGTTTCTCCCAAATAACGCCATATCAATCCTGAAGCGAGTTAGCCAACCGTCGCGGCATTTCTGAGGCGCGTCGTAAAAAAGCCGCGAGTTGGTAAGGAAGTCGAGGGATCGAGTTGAAGGCACCCCCAGTCTCTACGGTGGCCCGGATAGGGTCGAAGCGGAAATAGAGATCATCAAAAAGTTTTCGAGGCTGGCCGCGATGCTTCCATAGTGAAGTCAAAGCCGGGTTGCGATAGTCGGCGTTGAACCAGCGTCCCCAACGGCGGAGTACAGACTGGACCAACCAGGAAGGCAATTGCTTGGTTCGCAAGGCCAAGGGCGTCTCCTCAAGGTTGGCCTCGAGCAAGGTGTGGGCCAGTAGCAGAACGGCGGAAAGCCATTCAGCTCTCCTGAGGTTGCGCCCAAAGAATCGCTGCCAATCGAAATCCTGGGTGCTGGTCTCCAGGATCAAGGCAACATCGACCAGCCAGAGTGGCTGCCAGGCACCATGTCGCAGCAGATGCAAACAGAGGATGCGCAGATGGTCTTCTAACGATGGTGTGCGTATTGTGACATCGTCAATCGGCAACAGGACTGATCGCCCGAAGATTTCTTCCTCATTTGATCCGTCAAGTTGAGAAAATCCGCGGTGGAAATCGATCCAGATCTTTGTTCCCCGGCCCAGCGAGACTGCGCGTTCGAAGTCGCGAGCGCATACACACAAATCGATATCACCGTAGTGTCGCAGTCCTCGCTCGGGATACAGTCGAGCGACTGCCCAACCCTTCACTAGCAGCCCATCGAGCCCCGTAGCGTGTAACAAGCGGAAGACTTCTTTGACCTCATGTTCATGAACCGCTGCCTGGAGTGCCTGGAGCTTGTATGCAAGGTGGAGTTGGTCCATGAAGCCATCCTGACGTCGCTCCTGGTGCAGACGACGCCAGACGAGTGCCGCTGTACCCGACTTCAACAACAGAGGTGTGATTGCTTCAAAATCCGAAGCCGTAAGAGCGCACGGAGGTGGTTGTGCTCGCCAGGCGCCCGCCAGTGCCGAAGCGACCAATTTTCCGTGGGCTGAAGTGAATTCCTCGGTTGACACGACTCACTCTCGGCTTCGTCAAATGATTATTCCCTGCGGCGGAAAGCTCATTGATCAGACACACGTACCCGACGGACAGAGTCCCGAGCAACACTGGGCCGGGGTGGTGCACGGTGCACCAGTGGGCTGACAGGTCGCAGCCTGCGCGGGCGTTGGCGCCACCAGCGAGGTGATTACCGGCAGCGCGACCACAGCGCCGACCCCAATCCGGCGCATGATTTCCCGACGGGAAACCGATTGCGAAGTAATGTGGGCCATCACGCCTGAGTGCTCAATCAAGAGCTTCGACTTTCGCAACTGATCTAAAGCTAACCAAACAATATCCAGATCGATAGGTGTGCCTTCCTTGTGGGCGAGTAATTCTGCAATTCGAGAGACACTCGTCTTTCCGTCACATTTTTTCCAAACAAAGGCAGCGGTAGGATTCAAGCAATGCGCATGATGGTGTTCCAGGTCATACACCAGGACTTCGTCTGCAACGTCCTCAATCACTAACCCGTGTTTTCTAGCGAGAGGCTCGATCACTGAGTCGGTTGGTCGCATTAGTCCTCCAGCACGGGAAGTGAAACACCGAAACTGACTGCGCGATTGCAGTCGCCGGAAAGCTCGATTGAAGTCAGATTTGGGGGATGTGCGAACTAAACACGAAAAACCACGGGGCTTTGGTTTGCTTCCTACAGCGCCGGCAAGCTCAGATAATCACTTGCTGCTTTCACTACTTCCAGTGCTTCGCCGCGGTGGCCTTTAAGTACAGTTGCTCCCGAGACTACGTGTCGTAAAGTTTCGAGTGTCGCCTGAGGTCGATTTCGCGCCGCAACCGTATGAGCCATTAAAGCCAACACCGCTTTGCCGGGAGAAACTGCCCGCGGACGCCAAGAGGCGCCAGGGTTGTACTCGGTTAAGAGCACCAACCCCACTGCGAGTGGTTTAATCCCTTTCCGACCGGCAAAACTTTCCACTGGATAATCAGTCTGCCGGCCGCCATTATTCGCCTCGCGAATGGAGAGTGGCTTCGCGAAGGGATGAACCCGTCCTTTTTCGTCAAGAACGGCGTACTCATCGGAGTAATAAGTCGCGCCCGCCTTCACCAACTCGGCCACCAACGTCGTCTTGCCACTATAGCTAGATCCGGGTACCAGGATAGCTCGGCCGCGCCAGCCAACCACACCTGCGTGCATAAAGATTCGACGACGGGCGAATTCCGCCACGGTCAACCGGAGATCTCGCGCGAATGTTTCGTATAACTCGTCTTGATGAAGTGTCCGCACCAGGCGGCTCGATCCCTTGTAGAGGAGACCAAACCTGCGAGTTTGAGGGTGCGGATGCGATCCACCCGAACAGAGCGAATACAAGTAGTCGACCTCCGAGTTCTTGCTCACTTTCCAAGTTGGCGGGAGGTACCTTAATGCATGCTGCAGCGCTGCCCGGTCATTGGCGCGAACACCGATGCGCAGGCCAAAACTCTTGAAAGCCACTCCGTCCGTCCACCCTAGACGGTCAAGCTGCCGCGTTCAAGCAGACTCAAATCTGAGTCGCGGCATGGGGCTGTTCAACAAGCAAACCTCCTCGAAGGTCTCAGTTGATTACGGCCTGTTGGGGGATATTTCTGACTACTAGCACTTTAGACGGGGAATCCGAGTTTGGTGTATCGGGTGGCTTATGTAAATTAATGTGGGAGAATCATGTACAGTCGCCTGGCAACGTAATCTACGAACTAAGCTAGTATTTTCAAGCGCAAAATGTTCCTGAGGTGGTTTCTTCCTGTCTATTTACTAATCTACTTTGGCGCCGCGTTTCTGTGGCGCTCCTACCTTGTCTGGCACAGGATTGGCGTTAACCCGGTCACTTTTAAGGGGTCTAATAGCACGCATGACCACGTTGGCAAGATTTTCAAGACAGTCTTTGCCCTGGTGGTTGTAGTCGTAGCGCTCTATTCAGTTACGCCGCGCCTTTACTCATACGCTCTGCCAATAGGGATGTTTGAGAGAGATTGGACCAGAACAGTTGGAGTGACTCTGTTGCTACTGTCACTCGTCTGGACGGTTGTCTCGCAAGCTCAGATGGGAGAGTCCTGGCGTATTGGAATAGATACTGAACATCTGACTCCAATTGTGCGCTCGGGCGTCTTTAGTGTTTCG
>DATFRK010000228.1:0-6439 GCA_035263325.1 Pyrinomonadaceae bacterium
GCGCAGCTCGAGCGTGGGGTGGTTACAGCGTCGGCAGGTAACATGGCCCAGGGAGTCGCCTGGATTGCTCGTCAGCTCAAGATTCCGTGCACGGTTGTCGCTCCGGCTACGGCACCTGAAGTAAAGATCAAGGCTATCGAGCGGCTTGGTGGACGGGTCATCAAGGTGACTTTCGAGGAATGGTGGCAGGCCTTCGAGCAGCGCGCACATCCTGGTATCGATGGAACTTTCATTCATGCCTTTGACGACAGCCAGGTGATGGCCGGCAACGGTACGATTGCCCTGGAAATTTTAGAGGACCTCCCTGACCCGGACGCCGTCGTAATTCCCTGGGGAGGCGGCGGACTAACCTGCGGCATTGCTACGGTGCTACGTGGGATGCGACCTGGCTGTAAAGTATTCGCCGCCGAAGTCTCAACCGCTGCCCCACTCGCCGCTTCGCTCGAGGCCGGCGTACCTGCGGAAGTTAAGTATGAACCCTCCTTCGTCGACGGCATCGGCGCCAAGGCAGTGTTTCCCCAAATGTTCGCCCGAGCGCGAAACTTGATCGACAATTCGCTCGTCGCCGATTTGCAGTCAGTGGCCGCGGCGTTGAAGTTAATGATTGAATACAACCACGTAGTAGCCGAAGGCGCAGGCGCCACGCCGGTAGCTTGTGCATTGGCTGGAAAAGCAGGGAGCGGAAAAGTTGTTTGTGTGGTGTCTGGAGGAAATATCGACGCCACCAAGCTCGCCCGAGTGATCAACGGCGACTGGTGATTGCCGCTAAATCGCAATATGCACAGCCTACGAATAAAACACCTCCCCTATCTCTTGTTGTTGTTGCTGGCGCTCTCCCAGTCCGCCGACTCCCTTGCTTTAGCTCAGTCGCTACAGCTCACACCATGTGATGTGCCGGGGATAAAAGCAAAGGCTCAATGCGGGAATCTTGAGGTATTCGAGAATCGTGTCACGCAAAAGGGAAGACGAATCAAGCTCAAAGTCGTGGTATCGCCGGCGGCGAGCACTGAACGGCTGCCAGATCCCGTTTTCTACCTTGCTGGTGGACCAGGTTCGTCGGCGATTGAAGATGCCCCGGGAGTCGTAGAAGAGTTTAAGAATGTCAATCAACACCGCGACCTCGTGTTTGTCGATCAGCGCGGTACCGGAAGTTCACATCCGTTAGACTGCGAGTTCTATCGGAAAAATGACCCGCAAAGTACGCTCGGTTCCTACTTTCCCCTCGACGATGTCAAAAAGTGTCGCGAGCAGCTGGAGCGGGACGCCGACCTGACGCTTTATACTACGCCCATTGCGATGGACGATCTGGATGACGTCAGGGCCGCACTCGGTTATGAACGCATCAATCTGGTCGGCGGTTCGTATGGCACCAGGGCATCCATGGTCTATCTGCGGCAGCATCCTGATCATGTGCGCGTAGTGATACTTCAGGGTGTGTCGCCAACAAATCATTTCATGCCTTACGACTTTCCGCAGAGTACGGAGCGTGCTCTACAAGGCGTCATCTCGGAGTGTGTTGCCGATCAAAAATGCAACCAGGCGTTTCCAAATTTGCGAGCGGAGGTGAAGGCTGTACTTGAAAAATTGCTGCAGGGCCCGGTGGAAGTCAATGTTCCTTCGCCGGGCATCGCAGCGTCAGAGACAAAGCTGAGACTCTCACGCGACCTTGCCGCGGAAGCGATCCGTTACATGCTTTACAGCGCTGCTGGGGGTTCGCGTGTGCCCTTAGTTCTTCATCAAGCAGCCAGTGGCAACTTCGTGCCACTCACTCAAGCTGCAGTTGGCTTTCGTCAGCAAATCGTGGCGACTGGCAGCAACGGAATGTACCTATCGGTAACCTGTGCGGAGGATCTGCCGTGGATTAAAGCCGGTGAAGGTGAGCGTCTGGCGCTGAACACGTTTCTGGGCGACTATCGTTTGCGGCAACAACGAGAAGCATGCGCCCTGTGGCCACGCGGGCAAGTCCCGTCAGATTATTCCGCCCCAGTTCAGAGTGCGGCGCCGGTATTGATCTTAACGGGTGAGTGGGATCCAGTTACTCCTCCGAAAAATGGTGACTACGTAGCGCGTCATTTCCCAAACAGTTTACACATTGTCGTACCCCATGGTGGTCACGGTTTGTTTGGTCTTGAAGGTTTGGAGTGCCTTGACCGCCTGTCTACGCAGTTCGTCGAGGAGGGAACTACGAAGAATCTCGATCAGAGTTGCGTGAAGACAATCCGGCGCCGAGGATTTGATCTCAAATAGAGACTTTTAAAAACTATTGACAACTTTGCTGGGTCGGGACTAGGGTTAGGCACGCTTTGTCCTAACTCCCACGACGAGGTTGCCCCGATGTCTAGATATCGCCCCGCAGTTGGCTCGAACTGTCTAAAAACTGAATTTAGTCTTTTACCTCCTCTCCTGCTGCTAATCTCATTCGCAATTGCCGGTTGTCAGACGCAATCAGCGACACTTGACTCTCGCGCCACCGATGAGAGTGCATTGAAGATCCTCGACACGTACTGGTCTCAGGCTGCAGCCGCGAAGGATGTCGACAAGACTCTCTCCTACTACTCAGATGATGCCATCGTGATGCCGCCGAATAGTCCGCAAGCAACAGGCAAAGAACCTATTCATGCACTTTGGAAAGGAATGCTTGGAGCTCCGGGTTTCAGTGGCGGTTGGAAGCCGCAAAAGGTGGAAGTGGCACGTTCCAGTGACCTAGGCTACGTGAGTGGCACTTATGAATTCACTGAGAACGATGCGAACGGCAAGCCGATGACTGACAAGGGTAAGTATGTAGAAGTTTGGAAGAAACAAGCGGACGGTGGTTGGAAGTGTGTAGCGGATATCTTTAATTCGGATCTGCCACCTGCCGCGCCGACGCCCAAGAAACCAGCAGAAAAGTAGAGAAGAATAGGTCCAATTGGTCGAATAGGTCCTATTCTCTTGCCTTCTTTCTGGACCAATATAGTCGTTCCGTGAATCCGCCATCCTTGAGAAAAGCCGCCTCCAACTGTTTCAATTGTTGATCCAAAAGGTAGTTGGCTTGGTGGATCAGGCAGATTATTGTGTTTGCTGCAATCTCGGAGGATGATTCTTCAACATAGGGCCTATAGGTCATATAGGTCCTATTCTCCTGGTAAGCCAAGCCCCGGATCACTCTTGCCATCGAATGATCTTTTCCCCAGATTTGCATGCCTCGTTGCCTTAGAAAATCCTCATAGTCAAGCAAGAGCTCTTCGAGACTTGCGCGCGCCACCCCAACCAGCTTGAGCTCGAATTTCTTTGACGTGCCTGACGCCTGGCTGCCTTCTGCTATATTCTGCCGACCGCTTCTTGCCGCTTGCACCATCTGATCATGAGTGCGTGATCGAACGTCGATGAATCGGTCGCAGAACTTCACCGTGGCGTCATAAACCAATTCGGCTTGTTGAAATGATTTGAGCTTGCGATAGCCACCGTGGGCCGGAATTAGATCCGGTCTCGGAGAGTGAGGTTTGTGCATGGCGAGGATGCTCCAATTCTTGATTAGGTCTAACAAGTTCAATAGATCCTATGATAGGTCTTATAGGTCGAATAGGTCCTATAGTCAATCAGAATTATTTGTTTTCGGGTTCGTCAGAATCGTCGTCTTCTGAGTTGTCTGAGCCGAGCGATTTGCGCTTGTAGATCTCATAATTGTTGAGACTGTCAACCGATTCGAAATCCTTCTCTAACAGATTGATCAATTCGTCTTTGCGCTCCAGGGGTTCTTCTTCCAACTGTAAATCATCCTTCACGATCAACCATTGAATATTTCGCGCCCGCGCCAGGTCGACGATTTCCTGAGGCGAGTAGGGATTGACTGTGTGGTCAAACATCAAAACGGGAAACTGCGGTACACGACCCGTGGTGTAGTAGAAGAGATCTTCACCTGGGAGATAGAGAAGTCCATCGTCGCGCGGAATATTTTTGTCGGCGTAGGCGACAAGTTCCTCGAAGTCAGGTAACCAGGAGCCGCGCGTTGTCAGTCCCCTCAAGGCGCGAAGATTCGAACGGGTTAAATCGCCTTCATCGAGATCTGCATAATCGAGACGTTCGTGCGAGCGAATGTAAAAGAAGCCCGCGATGAGCAGTGACAGAGAGATGAGGGAAGCGAGAGCGACAACGTGTAGGTACCGACTGCTGATTGTCGATTGTCCACCGTCATTGCGAAGTGCGGCTGCCGGAGTGAAGAAAACCCTGATACTGGTAGCAACGAGAATTAGGAAGAACGGCCAGAGGGCGTAAGTGGAGCCCCAGAGTTGTTGCGACATGAAGGCCCCGTGAACCGTAGCAATGATGATCAGCGGCAAGAAGATCTGTTCCAGCCATTCACTATCGGAGCTGGCATTCAAGCCGGTTGACGAGAGTTCACTGGAGAATGACTTTTCACTGTCCACTGCCGCTAGTTGCGCTCTTTTGAGCCCGGTTCGTAGAAATCGGATGAGTGCGCAGGTAATGCAAGCTAATGACAGAAGCAAAACTAGCGGCCAGAGGTTAACGAGTCGTTCAGCGCGTTCCGACGAATCGCTGTCCAGGAATAAGTAGATTACCGGCCAAGTGAAGGGAGTCGCCAACAACAGGATTGAAAACCATCGCAGCAGCGATCTTGCTGAACTTGATTCGGGAGACCGCAACCCATCGAGTGAGTCCTTTGCCTTAGTTAATTTGAAGGTAGTGGCACCTAACAGAATCAAGAGTAACCACCACTTGAGAGACCGGTCGCGATACACCCCAATCATTTCACCCAACGCCGGTGTGCGACGTTGAGCAGCAAACCTGACAGTCCATTGAATGTAGTTTTGTAGACCGGCAATTCGGTGCAATAGCAAGAGTGCCGCCGCCAGACAAACAACCAACGCGGCAAACAACCAGAAGTAATGTCGCACTCTTCGGCCGCGCCAAACATCAAGCGTGAGCAGCAGCACTAACGAGGCCGCAGTGCTGGCGGTAAATACCAGTCCAACGTTTTGCTTGATGAATATCGGCAGCACAAGCACGAAGCCGCAGATCAAACTCAAGCTGATTGCGTTTGGTGTTCGATACCAACGAAGTAGCAACAGGAGGCAGACCAGGATCGCGAAAGTGCCATCCGAATCGTAAAAAGGGTGAGGGAAGATTGCGTATACGCCCAGCACCGAGAGCGGGGCAGTAAGAACAAGAGAAAGCACGCGAACTAACCGGGCGCCGTTCAGCACACGCAGCAAGATGCGCCAGGTAACGACCGTCGCCAGGGCCCCAATTACTGCACAATAGATGACATGGTGGAAGAAAACACGGCCGGTGAGTTTGATAAGGGCTGCCTGTGTAAGAAAGGTGAGAGGTGCGTAAGGAAAAGGGAAGTCACGGTAAGGCACCTGGCCCAGTGAAATGCGATAAGAGTTCTCCAGGATGTAACTGATATCCCAGAGCACTGCCAGGCGAGAGTTTTGCCAGATCACTACGCCTGCGCTGAGAGCTGCGAGCGACAACGCCACGAGCCAATCAAACCAGCGGCGCGCTCGGACCCGGGTCTCTTCCATGGCAGGAAATTAGAACCCATGAGACTCGGCGGAGTACAGCCAACAAGCGCAACGAGTTTTGTTATTGGTCTTCTTCTGCCGCAGTGCGTTGGTACTTTGGCAATGCTCGCTTACCTAGGGTCGGCTATTCTTTTGGGCAATAAGAGTAGTGTGGATGGCTTCTTTTGACCTGGCCCTGCTGAGGTCGAATACTCTCTCCAAATTGAAACTGAGAGAGAGTTTTTCTGGCTTGTCTTCACTAGCGGTATCCGCGAACGCAAGCTCAGCCTGACGAAACGTCAAACCGTCGGCCCGCCTAACCATCCTGTAGTGCGGGTAATATTCGAGACGTTGGGGCAGGCCTACTTCGAGGCGCATACGGTTAATGAATCTTTCGCACTCTCCAAGTTCGTCGCCTCCCTCGATCAGGTCGAAATAGCCGCAGATAGCATGGCCCAACTCGTGCACGACGTTAATAGCCGGATCGAAAGCGACTTTTAACGCAGCCGTGCCTGTTAGTTCGTCGAAGTCGGAAAGATCGAGTCGCACTTCCCAACCAGTATGTCGGCCACCGTTTCCATCCACGTAACGTTCAGTTGACTCAATTTGCGCGAAGGCGATCGTTGCTGAGCCGTCTCTGTTTTCCAGCGCGAATGAATCCTGTCCGTCAACGGCTGCGATTATTAGGTTACGTGCAGTCACTGACCCACCGGTGACGTGCGATCGATCGCCCAGACTTAGATTCCCGCTGCCATCGAAGGTGATTTCGCTTAGTCCGGTCCAAAACCGGAATCCATGCAACAAAGTCTTGAGTTGCGTGTTACTAAAACGATGGTTTTGATTAAGGTGAATTCCGGAGCGAAAGATATATGGCTCATCTGTCTCTCCAAAAACTCGTGATGAGCATGCAAAAAAGCTGACGAAACAAATGA
>DATFRK010000229.1:0-10110 GCA_035263325.1 Pyrinomonadaceae bacterium
AGCCAGCTGGGACGAAACGATCAATGATCGCCTGCGTCTGCATCTGGGCTACGATCATCGCAGTCTCACGGACTCAGTCTCGGACCGCAGCACAGACTCGAACCTGGTCACAGCCGGGGCCGAAGTTAAGTTGACTGATAAAATTCAAGTGGCCGTGAAGCGGGAACAAAACCTCGGTGAAGCGGACCCTACTTATCCCAACCAGACCACTCTTGCCGCCACTTACCGAGTTAACCACTGGGCCAAGGTATTTCTGACGCAACGGCTCGCCTCGGCTGCAATCACGCCGATCGCCGACTTCTCCGGCAGCGGCGCCGGCTTTGTTTCGTCGGGCTCACGTCGCGAAACAGCCTTTGGCGTGGAAACCAAACTTGCCAAGTACAGCTCCCTGACCGGTCGCTACCAACTTGAGAACGGCATCAATGGCACCGATAGTTTTGCAGTGATTGGTCTACAGAATCGCTTGCCAGTTACCAAGGAGCTGTCGTTGGAACTTGGCTTCGAGCGCGGCTTTCACGTCGCCGGCAACGGCGCCAGTTTCAACAGTATGACGGTGGGCATGGGTTGGCAACCAAGCAAAGATTTCCGTTCGTCGGCGCGTTACGAGTTTCGCGATCGAACTGGCGCTGGCCAGTTGATTACGCTGGGTGCCGCCGGACGCATTCGCGATGGTCTAACCGCGCTTTCTCGGTTCCAATTCGCCCGGACAAATTTCCAGGAACGGCGTGGCACTTCGCTGGAAGGCACCGCCGCGTTGGCCTACCGCCCACTGAAGTCTGACCGCGCCGGGCTGTTGTTTGGTTTTACCCATCGTTCGCTAAGCCAGGATCCGGTTAACAGCATTTTGTTGAAGACGCGCGATCGTCTGGACGCAATGAACACCGATGCGTATTTCCAGGCCACCGATCGCCTCGAGCTTTACGGCCGCCTATCGCTAAGGCTAAACGCCAACGGTCAGGCTGATCTCCCTTACGCCTCGACCTTCACTTATCTCACCCAGGCACGAATGCAGTATCGCTTGACTCGCCGGTTTGATTGGGCCGGTGAGATGCGTCGTTTGACTCAACCATCTTCCGGAAGCAGCCGCTCTGTCTATGGCAGTGAACTTGGCTTCTGGGTGTTGCCCGACCTGCGCGTCGGTGTGGGTTATAACTTCAGTGCCATTCGTGAGCCACTGGGCGATGCTGGCTTGCCTTCCAAACGCGGGTTCTATTTCACGCTCACTTCAAAACTATCGCGACTATTTGACTTGATGGGCACCTCGCAAAACGACCTGGTGGGCAGTGGCGACGAGCAACCAAAAAACGGTGGAGGTCCACAGTGAATCGCCGCGACAACCGAACGCCTGTGACTCGTGCCTCGAGGAGTCGCACTCTCTGCGGCTTCGCGTTCATCGTTCTCTTTCTGCTGGCTGCTCCTATTTCAATCCAAGCCCAGGTTTGCGCGAATCCCGGTAAAGATGGACCAGGTGGCACGTTAAGTGGAGTAATCAACACCTACTATCCCGGAACCGCCAACGCCAACGCCGGCGCCACTTCAATCTCAATTGGAACTCCGAGCGGCTCGACGACAGCGATTGCGACCGGGGATCTGTTGTTGGTTATCCAAATGCAGGACGCCGCAATCGATTCAACCAACACAAGCTCCTATGGCGACGGCACCGCCAGCACACCGGCAAATGGATCAAGTTCGCTCAACAGCGCTGGCCGTTTCGAATACGTAGTCGCGACTGGACCAGCGGGCCCAACCGTTTCGATAAGAGGAACCGGAGCCGGTAATGGTCTCCTCTACACCTATACGAACGCGGCAGCCTCGGGAACGCAGGGACAGCGACGATTTCAGGTTGTGCGCGTTCCTCAGTATTCGAGCGCTACTCTTAGTTCCAGCCTGACAGCCGTACCTTGGAACGGCAACACCGGCGGCATATTGGCCCTCGATGTCGCTGGCGCCCTTAGTCTCGGGGCGGCCACAGTTAGTCTTGATGGTATGGGCTTTCGCGGCGGGGGTACGCGGCAACTGGGCGGCGGCAGCAATGGAACTAATACCGACTATCGCAACCTGGCGAGCCGTGCATTTCATGGTGGCAAAGGAGAAGGCATCGCTGGTACACCGCGTTACATTTTCGATGCCTTCCTCAATACCGTCACCGACACGGGAGTCGAAGGTTATCCCAATGGAAGCACTGCCCGTGGCGCGCCTGGCAATGCCGGCGGCGGCGGTACCGATGGCGACACCGCGAACAACGACGAGAACTCCGGTGGTGGTGGCGGTGGCAATGGAGGCGCCGGAGGACAAGGTGGTCACACCTGGAATTCCAATCTTGATCGCGGCGGCTTCGGTGGCGCGGCCTTTTCGGTCGCCGCAAATCGA
Source organism: Pyrinomonadaceae bacterium (assembly GCA_035263325.1). Lineage (GTDB taxonomy): Bacteria > Acidobacteriota > Blastocatellia > Pyrinomonadales > Pyrinomonadaceae > PSRF01. The sequence continues at coordinate 2,371 of DATFRK010000229.1, forward strand.
ATGGTGTTGGGCGGCGGCGGTGGTGGTGGTTCGCGCAACAACTCCGCGGGCAACGCGAGCAGTGGTGGCGCCGGTGGCGGCATCGTGTTGATCCGCGCTGGCACAATCAACGGCTCCGGCACCATCTCAGTAAACGGAGCGGCGGGGAACTCAGCGGATAACGATGGCGGTGGCGGCGGCGGAGCGGGTGGCAGCGTCCTGGTGATGGCCAACTCCGGTACGCTCGGTTCACTGACGATCAATGCGCGCGGCGGTGATGGTGGTGATGCCTGGCCCACCCAGGCGCCCAACGGCACTCCGGGCGAACGGCATGGACCAGGCGGCGGCGGTGCTGGCGGCTTTATCGCCATCACAGCTGGGGCCAGTACAAATGTGACCGCTGGTAATTTTGGTACAACCACCACCGCCAATGACAACTACGGTGCTGCTGCCGGCGCCACCGGTTCCGTGCTGGGTATTTCTCCTACCGAAGCCTTGGGCGCCAGCTCAAGCGCTCAGTGCATTCCGGTCGTAACGGTCACGAAGTCAACCAGCACTGCATCTGTTACCAACACGTCAACAGGTACCACTGCCACTTATTCAATTGTGGTCTCTAATGGCGCCAACAAAGGTGCGGCTGATGCACTAAACATATCCGACACCTTGCCGGCCAACTTTACTTTCAGCTCGACTACCTCCGTTACGCTTGCGGGCGGTGCTACTCGCACGTCGACCACCAATCCAACGGCGGGCAGCGGTGTGCCAACCTGGGGTGTCTTCAACCTTCCCGGTGGCGCTAGTGTTACGTTGACGTTTGTGGCACAAATTGCCGCGAGTGTCGCGGCCGGCACCTATCAAAATCCAGGCACGGCGACGTACACTGATCCCACTCGCACCGTGGCAGGCGGCACCACCAGTTCAAGCTACAACTCTGCATCGAGTACTGCCGAGGATGTCACCGTGGCCACACGCGATCTGACAATCACGAAATCTCATACCGGCAACTTCACTCAAGGCCAAGTTGGGGCAATATATTCATTGACCGCCAGGAACGTTGGTAGTACTGCCACCACTGGAACAGTTACGGTAACCGACACTCTACCCACCGGTCTCACCGCCACTGCTATTAGCGGCACAGGTTGGACCTGCGTGCTCGGCACGCTCACCTGCACCCGCAGTGATGCGCTGGCCGCGGGCTCGAGTTATCCAGTGATCACGGTGACGGTGAATGTTGCCAACAACGCCGCCGCCAGCGTAACTAACACAGCCAATGTTTCCGGTGGCGGCGAGGGCAATACGAGTAACGACTCGGCTAGTGATCCGACAACCATCAACGCTGCCGCACCGCCGAATATCACCCTGGTGAAGAGCGTTGGTCCAAGCGGAGTGCAAATGCCGGGAACTGATCTGACCTATACCATCAACTACACCAACACTGGTGGCCAACCGGCGACAAATTTCGTTATCGCTGACCCAAACACCGGGAACAGCGATTCGCTGGAACGAGTGCTGCACAACGTCGACTTTAAGGTGGGTTCGATGAGCAGCAGTGCGGGCACCACTGGCCTGGTTGCCACCTTTCAATATTCAAATGACGGCGGCGTAAGCTGGACCTACACGCCGGTGAGTGGTGGTGGTGGCGCACCGGGTGGGTATGACCGCAGCGTAAGCAACGTGCGCTGGCTGCTCAGTGGGTCGCTAAGCCAGCTGTCTCCAAACAATGCCGGTAGTGTCAGTTTCATAGTTAGAATTCGTTAGCCAACGAGCGCACAAGTTGTGACGAGTCGCGAGTCGAATTGCCAGAAGGGTGCAGAAGGTAGTACTAATGCTCGTTGACTAAACCTCGTTCAGTACTGACCGCTGAAAAATGTCTAAAGCACCCGGCTACTGCGTCTCCTTAATAATTGGACTGCTTCTGATGAACTTGGTGCCTCGTGTCTGCGTGGCAAAAGTTTCGGGACGGCTAACGATCAGCAGCAATCACCGTTACCTGCAATTTGAAAACGGCCAACCATTCTTTTACCTGGGCGATACAGCGTGGGAGCTATTCCAACGACTGAATCGTGAAGAGGCGACCGATTATCTAACTAATCGAGCCCACAAAGGTTTCACTGTAATTCAAGCGGTGGCCCTCGCTCCTGCCGATGGTATTAGCGTGCCGAATGCTTACGGCCAGCTTCCGTTCATCGGCACCGATCCGACCAAACCTAACGAAGCATATTTCCAAAACGTCGACTTCATCGTGGACAAAGCCGAGGAGCTGGGAATGTTCGTCGGGATGCTGCCAACCTGGGGCAGTTACTGGGCCATGGGCAAGTCGATATTCAATCCCACGACGGCGCGACAGTATGGCCAGTTTCTCGGAAAGCGTTACCAGACGAAAGCGGTTATTTGGATTCTAGGGGGCGACCGATCGATTCAAAGTGATGACGAACGCGCTATTGTCGATGCCCTGGCGGAAGGTTTGTCTGCTGGCGATGAGGGCAAACATCTAAAGACCTATCATCCCGTTGGGCCTGGTTTTTCCTCGCTAAAGCTGCACAACGCAGCCTGGCTCGACTTCAACATGTTCCAATCGTCCCATGGCGCGCGCGATCATGACAACGGGCTGTTCGTCGAACACGACTATGCCTTGGTCCCAGCCAAGCCGACCATGGACGGTGAGCCGCGCTATGAAGGTATGCCCGTCGGTTTTTACTTCAAAGGAACTGCTGGCATCGATCGCTTTGATGATTACGATGTGCGCCAGGCAGCTTACTGGTCTGTGCTGGCCGGAGCATGTGGCCACACTTATGGCAACAACAATGTGTGGCAGTTCTACAGTGCCGGCGTGAAGAGAAATACCCATTCGGGCGACGGCAATGTGAGACCAGACGGCGCTCTCTACGGCGAACCTGGTGGTCTGATCGGGGCGAATATTCCCTGGCGTGAGGCTATGGACCACCCAGGCGCATTTCAGATGGGATTCTTGCGCCGACTTATGGAGACATTGCCGTTCTCAAAGTTGGTGCCCGATGCGAAATTGATTTTGAATGGCGGAAATACCGGTCTGGCGCGTATTCGTGCCGCACGTTCGAGCGACAACTCATTCGTAATCGTGTATTCGCCACGCGGCGAGAGTTTCACTTTAGACAAAAGTGCGGTGCAGGGGGCGCGGCAGCGAGAGTTCTGGTACGACCCACGCTATGGCGTCTCCTACGTCTTTAAGGAGCAGGACAGCGCCGGCATCCAAACATTTACCCCACCCACCTCAGGTCGCGGCAATGATTGGATTCTGGTTTTAGAAGACCTCGCAGCCGGTTATCCCATCCCCGGGCCCAACCGTTGAAGCCCGCGCCACGGGCCCTCGGTTTTCTTGCATTCCCCGCAAATACGACACCCGGCTGCTTGTTGATGAGAAACCCGGCAACATTTCTCGCTCAATGCCGATAACTGAAGTGGGATAACCTTCAGCCAGGCGCGTTCTAGTCACCCCCCGGTCCCGGGTTGCCCCACTTAAATCAACTCGGAGGGTCGTCTTGAGCGTAGAAAGAATCAATTCTGAAGTCACTCCGACCGCTTACGACACTACACCCAGCACTCAACCGAACACTTCTCAGAGCGCCGCCCCTGAAACCCCTAATGTCACCCCTACGGGCGACAACGCCAGAGTGTCCGAACTGTTTTGGAACGACAGCGTCCTCCGAGAATCCATCTGGCGGCGTAGTCAATTTACGCCAACTGCTAGCCCCGCTCGCCAACCTGACCCGCCCACACCTCCGACAACAGTTGGCCGTGCCGAACTTGAGCGACGCGCGCAACACATTTTCGATCGCTTCAATGACGATGGTTTTCTGTGGCTCTCCAGCAGTACGTCCTACTCAGAAATAGCCGGCGACCTCCAAGGTCTATCGCCGGCTGACGCAGCGGCGCTCAAACAGATCTATGCCGAGCGTTTCAGTCCAAAACGCGACGGTCGAGATCTCCTGACCGATATCACGCGGGAACTGGGCGATTCGTACGACCGCTACCGCGCCCTCAGTATCCTTAGTCCCCAGAGTGTTCATCCGCAGTTCTATCCGGCGACGGAGCGGGGACAGAATCCGCGTATCTTGATGGATCCACCCGCGGACGAACTGGCCACGGGATCAAACATTACTTATCGCTTCGATCCCGGGAGTTACATCGCCAGTGGACCACCGCGCGTGCGTGTCTTCAGCGTTAACGATCCGGCCGCAGTCCGAAACGGATCAATCGACGAGACGTCCGGCGTGCGCGAAGGATTCGAAGGCAGCTTTACCGCAGCTGTGCCGGGCCGGCACACCATAGTCTTCGAAGTTCAGTGGGGCGATCAACCGCCGCAGTACTACACCTATAACCAGGTGGTCCGCACTCCTGAGGATCTCGCTCGTGCCAACCTGCTCAAGATGCCAGGTGCGGCAACTGATCCGGAGCTCTACCTCAATCTGGTTGACCAGCAGATTGCCGCCACCGACGCGCGCATCAACGAACTGCGTGGGGGCGCTACACCAACTCGTGAAGGCGAGCTCGGTGATCTTGAAAAGCTGCGGGACCAGCTGCGCGAAACCAAAGACGAGGTACCTTCCAAACTATTTGACGGCGCCATCGCTCGGCCAATTCCCTTGCAGGCCGTGCTGATCGCAAAAGAAAACTCGCAGCCCATTCCCCTTCAGCTTTACGCCAAGCCGCTGGCTAACAATCGATGGGCCATCGTAGATATCACCAACCCGACGGACTCGCGGATTTACGAAGGCAGCGGCAATACACCGGAAGACGCGATTCGCAGCGCCTGGTCTGAATTCATCTCCGCCAACAATCTCCCGGCCGGACAGATCGCGGCTACTCCACCGCGTATTCCGCCAGGCTACGAGCGACCGGCGGGCTTCCCGGAAAGTTTCAACTTCGGATCACAGGAGATCTGGAACCAGTCGAGTGATGGCCAGAGTGGTTTTAAAGAGTGGGCCAACGGACTTGGGTGGTTCTCGATTGCAGCTGCTGTTGTCGGCGTCGGCCTGCTGTTCGTACCCGGTGGACAACCCTTTGCTCTCGGCGCGTTCGCCGTCGCCGGCGCCTCCGGCGCGGTGTCAGGCGGATTGAACATCTACGACCGCGCCCACTACGGGAACTTTGAATGGTGGAGTCTTGAGACTGGACTCGACCTGCTCAGCATCGTTGGTGGAGTGGCCTCTGCCGGCGGTGCAGTCGCGGGCATCAGTAACATTGTCCGCGCTGGAGCAACGACCGCGACCCTTGCAGACGGCACCGTCGTTACGCTTCGCCAGGCGGACAAGTTCGGCCGCTTCATCGCCATCACGACCGGGCTTGATCAAGGTTCGAACGTCGCCGGCGGCATTATTATCGGCGCCGTTTACCTCGATCAGATTCAGAAAATAAACGCGAACCCAAATCTCACCCCAGAGCAGAAACAGCAGCAAACACAAGCCGTTCTCAACCAGGCGATGGTCTTTGGTGGCATCGTCGTCGTTGGTGGTGGCCTGGGTGGACGTCGACTGCCGGCGGGTGAGCTCGACAATCTCCTGCGGGCCGCGCGTTTCTCTACGGACCTGGAGAGTCTTGTGCGCCAGAGTCCAGGTCTGCAGCGCGCACTCCAGGAACAGGGGCCAGAGCGTTTGCGCGAGTTGTATGCCAACTTCATCGCGCGACAGGGAACGCTCCGAGTACAGAGTTTCGAGGAGTACGTCTGGCGCAACGGTGTAGCCACCAGTACCGACCGCATTCCCCAGCCACTGGACCAGGCTGTCAGCAACTTCCGCCTGATGAATGGTGCGCGGGAAATCAACGACGCCGTACTCTCCACTTACAACCCGGCGCTGCTTGACGCCTTGCGGGCCGGGAATCTTCCGCCACGGGTCGAGGCAGCGGTGAATGAGGTACTCAATCGAAACTACAACTTCACCGCCACGACCGATATTGCTAACGCGCGCGCAGCTTTGAGCCGGGACATCAACTCGGCTATCGGCCGAAACATCGAGTCCGTCGCAGACTTAAGGCGCGTGCTTGGCTTCATGGAAGGCACCAATCGCAGCGGCACCAGCGGATCGATCGGCGACTACTTCTACGAGACGCGGATCGCGCAAGGCAATCAAGCCCGGCAGCCAACCTTACCGCGTGACCTCTACGTCACTGATCGATCGCGAGCGCCGGAGATTACAGTCCGCCGTCCCGACTATCTGGTGGCCAACACACGACGCTCGCTCGACATCAAGACCGGCTATGAGTCCGGCGACTTCGACCGCAACCAGTTACTTGACTATAACGATCTGGTAGTTGCGAGCCGCAATCCGAAGAACACAGGCCTTCAAAACCTCTTACGACAGAACGGCATCGAGGGTGGACTGACAGGACACGACTATCTGTTCCTCCCGAACGGTAGCAGTAGCGCTGAGACCGCGGCGCAGAACGCGTACGCGAGGATTCAACGGGAACTCGGCGACAACGCGCAGTACTTTGGCGTTTACTACCTGGGTGATGACGGCAATATTTACAAGTGCCTCGGAAGGGATCAGAATGGACAGGTCGTGAAGCAACTGATCGGGCCAAGGTTCCCGAGCTAACGCTTGTACTTGAGGAAACGAATGTTGATGCTAATGGCGCAAGAACTGAAGAATCCCTGGGAAGACGTAGCCGTCAATCCTGCGTCGTCGGTCTTAGCACTGTTTGAAGACAACCCGTTCGGATCTTTTGAGGAAATGTTTTTCGAGCAGAAGCTCGAGTGGGAGCCATACGAGCGGACAAAGTTGCTTGAAGATCTGAGCAACAATCCCGCCTCGAGTTTTGATGTTCGCGGTCGTAAGCAGCATTACTTCGAAGGCTCAATCGCGCGCCATCAATCGGCAAACACCGTTAGCTTCAAAATCAATCCCGATTATCTGGCGACGCCGGACGGCATTGAACGAGCGCTCGCGTACCTTGGCCGCTGGCTGAAGGTGCTGCCACGTTTTACTCGCGGCAAAGCAACCGCTGATTTGCGCCCGAGCGAGTACTTCTTTAACCAGGGACTTGAACCGTTGCCCGAACCCTTTGGCTCTTTTCTCGGCTGGTACACGCTGATGAGTCGGCGTGGCTACGAACCCTACTTCGCGCTTGAGGATTTGCTGAAAACCCCGGCCCATCGTGTCGAGGAACTACCCGATGCGGCAGTTGCGATTACCGCCTATCCGGATCCGTTCAACTTCGAGAGCACTGAGTCCCACCGCAAGATTGTCGAACTCACTCACTTCCTAAACGAACGCCGCAAAGATCGTAAGTGAGTTCAATCACAGGAGCTGGCCCAGCCAGAGCCATACATCCGCTTTACGAATCCCACCAACCGCGGAGTGTGTATCAAAAATTCGATACCACCGGCTTCAGCCGGGTGGTACTTCAATTTCTACCTAGTCAGTGCTTGTCCGAATGAAGGCGAGATACCACCGACTTTAGTCGGGTGGAGTTTCAACTTCTGCCATTTTTCTTTTTCGAAGAGGCCGAAATTGAAACTCCACCCGGCTGAAGCCGGTGGTATCTTCCAGAGTTCGGAGACCTTGACTAGGTCGAAACTGAAACTCCACCCGACTAAAGCCGGTGGTATCTTCCAGAGTTCGAAGACCTTGACTAGGTCGAAACTGAAACTCCACCCTTCTGAAGCCGGTGGTATCTTCCGGAGTTCGGAGCCCTTGACTAGCTCGAAACTGAAACTCCACCCGACTAAAGTCGGTGGTATCTCCGCATCAGTCGGCGAGCCTGACTAGGCGGAAACTGAAG
>DATFRK010000230.1:0-3533 GCA_035263325.1 Pyrinomonadaceae bacterium
TTCGGCCGAGTATCCGGCAGTGATGATGACGACGCCTGCGATGAACTTGCCGCGCCCGTCGGTAACTCCTGAGGCGGTGCGAAATTCCGTCTCAATATTCTCTTTGATAACCGGCGCGCGTGCGGGAATCAACTTCCGCAATTCCGGCTCGGTCGCGGTACGCCAGCGGCCGGCGCCCGGGCCGGAGTTCGCGAAGAGCAGAGCGGAAGAAAGAAGAATTCTGACAAGCATACTGAACGACAACATTACCTGGTCTAATGTCCTAATTTGAGTTTTCTCTGTGTCTCTGTGCGATCTCGGTGTCTCTGTGGTGAAAATGACCCAGCAAAAGGCTCACCACAGAGGCACCGAGATCGCACAGAGGCACGGAGGATAAATTGCGACACAACCTCACCTTCGAGATTGCAGGCAAGGCCGCGGGCGATTGAGTATAATCCTTTTCACGTCGCTGGGGATCGTGAACGTAAGTGTTAAAGGATGCCGGCTCTGAGTCGCTTACGCTCGGGCTTCTGGTTCACCTGGAAGCATGGCTTTGTAGCACAAGTCAATGCGTGCTATCGCTCAAATTAGTTTCAGATTGAAAATTTTTATGATGGTCCTGGGCTGCTGTTGCAGCGGGGCCTCGGCCCTCGATCCGCTCCGCGATCTGTCTCAGTTTAGTCGCCAGATGTGGCTAACTGAAAACGGGCTGCCGCAAAACACCGTCCACTCGATTGCTCAGACCGAAAACGGATACGTCTGGATTGCTACCGAGGAAGGGTTGGCGCGTTTTGACGGCGTAAGGTTCACCGTCTTCGACAAACAGAATACGCCCGAATTGAAAAGTAATGACATTCGCGTCCTGATCGAGGATCGGAGCGGCGCGCTCTGGGCCGGCACGGCTGCGGGGTTGGTCAGGCTCGCCGATGGGAAATTCACGGTCTTCACCGTGCGCGACGGTCTACCGAGCGACCGTATCGATGCGATCTGCGAGGATGCAGAAAACGCACTTTGGATAGCTACAGCCAGCGGAGTGATGCAGTTCAAGAACGGTGTTTTTCGAAACGCGCCCGAGTTGTCCGGGTCCAGCGTCACAGCCTTATTTTCGGATCGGGAAGGCAGCCTGTGGATTGGTTCGGCCGCTGGCCTGACGAGATACAAGAATGGAACTATCACCAGATACACCGTGGCAGAAGGGCTCGCCAGCAACAGCGTCACTTCAATTGCTCAAGATCTGAGTGGCCGTTTATGGATTGGCACGGCCAATGGGTTAAGCCGTACTGGAATCCTCGACCAGTTTGTGACCTGTACAACCCGCGACGGGTTGCCGAACAACCGGATCACTTCGTTAGCGGTCGACCGCGAAGGTAGCATCTGGATCGGTACCGGCGGCGGCTTAACTCGATTTGCCAACAATCAGTTTTCCAACTTTCCCGCAGGCGAAGGATTGGCCGGTGAGATCATTCTTTCAATTTTTCAGGATCGTGAAGGCAGCGTCTGGGCCGGCACTGAAGCCAGCGGCCTGACTTTACTGAAAGACAAGAAATTTACGACCTACACGGTGAAGGATGGGCTGGCCAACGACGTGGTCAAGTCGATCTATGAGGATCGCCTGCACAACATTTGGATTGGCACCAACGGCGGCGGTTTGAGTCTGTTGAAAGACGGAAAGGTAATCACCTACACCACGGCCAACGGGTTATCGAGTAACGTGGTTCTGGCTTTGTCCGGCGATAACGAAGGAAATCTTTGGATCGGAACTCCCGATGGTTTGAATCGGTTTAGGGATGGAAAGTTCAGGATATTTACGTCCGCCGATGGCCTGGCCAACGACTTTGTCAGATCAGTTTACGCGGACCGCCAGGGCACGCTGTGGATTGGCACGCGCGGCGGCTTGACGAGGCTGACCGGCGAACACTTCGACGTATACACGACTATCGATGGATTGCCCGACGACTTTGTTGGCACGATTTACGAGGACGCCGAAGCGAATCTCTGGATCGGCACGCTTGGCGGGCTCAGCAAATTCAAGGACGGAAAGTTTTCGACCTACTCAACGCGCGACGGCCTGACAAGCAATGCCGTTACGGCGCTGGCTGATGACGGCGACGGCGGTCTTTGGATTGGCACCAGCAGCGGTGGATTGAATCGCTTAAAGCATGGGAAGTTTGCGTCTTACACGACCCAAAACGGTTTTCCTGACGACGTCATTTACAGCATTCTCGAAGATAAGCAAAACAATCTCTGGTTCAGTTCCAACAAGGGCATCTTTAGCATTGGCAAAAAAGAACTGGATGAGTTTGCCGATGGAACTACCGCTTCGTTCGCGCCCGTCGTCTATGGGCCGGCTGACGGCATGATTACGCGAGAGTGCAGTGGCGGCGGCCACCCCGCGGCTGCGCGTGGCGCCGACGGTCGACTCTGGTTTGCAACCATCAAAGGTGTGGCAATGATCGACCCCGGCAGGGTCAAGCTTAATGGTCAGCCCCCTGTGGTGACGATCGAGCAAGTGCGCGTGGACGATGAACCGGTTAATCCGGCAGGCAGGATCGAACTCGCGCCCGGCAAGAGCCGGCTTGATTTTTATTACACCGCGCCCAGTTTCGTCGCGCCGGAAAAAGTTCGGTTCAAATATCAACTCGAGGGATTTGACCGCGGCTGGGTTGATGGCGGTACGCGGCGCGTCGCCTACTACACGAACCTGCGGCCCGGCCACTATAAGTTTCGAGTAATGGCTGCCAACAACGACGGGGTGTGGAGTCCCGTGGGCGCGGCCTTCGACGTTTACTTAAAGCCGCACTTCTACCAGACGTATTGGTTTTATTCGCTCTGTATCCTGCTGCTGGCCCTCGTCGGTTGGCAGCTTTATCGGTTAAGGGTGCGGCGCGTGGCATCGCAGTTCGCTGCCGTGCTGGCTGAGCGAAACCGCATCGCGCGCGAAATTCATGACAACCTGGCGCAGGAAATGCTGGGTATTTCGGTGGAGCTGGAAGTTGTAGCCCGCACGATGCCGAGTTCAGCGGACGTGGCCAGGACCCATCTGGACAAAACACGAGTGCTGGTTCGCGAAGCGATTGCGGAAGCACGCCGCTACGTTTGGGATTTGCGCTCGCAGGCACTCGATAAGCACGATTTGGCTTCGGCCTTAAGCGACACCGCGCGGCGGTTGACTGCCGAAAGCACGGTGCAGGCGAAAGTGGAAGTGAGCGGGACATTCCGGCCGCTGAGCCCGATGATTGAAGGTGACCTGCTGCGCATCGGACAGGAAGCCATCAACAATGCCGTGCGGCATGCGGAGGCTCAAAACATTCTGGTGAGCCTGAGGTTCGACGCGACGCGAGTGCAACTCAGCGTCCACGATGATGGACGCGGTTTTGATTACCAGGCATCGAACAATGGCGACTCAAAAAATTTCGGCCTCGTCGGTATGCGCGAACGGGCCGCGCGCATCGGCGGAACGTTAAAAGTTGCGAGTAGTGAGGGGCAGGGCACCGAGGTGCTGGTGAACGTGCCAATTGGCGGATGACTTTGAATTCGACGATGAGCGACAACCC
>DATFRK010000231.1:0-5540 GCA_035263325.1 Pyrinomonadaceae bacterium
TCAGCGGCAGTAAACAGACGAATGTGATCCCCAACGCGGCGACCTGCAACCTCGACGTCCGCTTGCTGCCAGGCGAAGAGCCGGCGAGCTTTTTGAAAGCGCTCACGGCTGTAGTCGCTGACCCCACCATCAAGATTGAGAACGTCAACACCTTCAAACCCCCTAACAGCTCACCGATTGATACGGAACTCTTCAAAGTAATTTCACGCGTGACCAAGTCGCATCACCCCGAAGCATTGATTACTACCAAGATGCTGAGTGGCTACACCGAGAGTCAACTCTACCGGCAACTGGGAATAACGGCGTATGGTTGGGCGCCGATCTACACCACAGTTGACGAAAATTCGGGTGTTCATGGAAACAACGAGCGGATCACGGTCAAGAATGTGCGTGAAGGTACGAGAGAGTTCTACGAAGTGGTGCGAGAAATCTCCCGCTAATTAGCCCCCCTGATTGGTCGAATTACACGTGTTATAACCAGGGGGATTGGTATGTCTAAAGATGCCCATGAAATGACTGAGCAGGAAGTGCGTTCCCGGATCATCACCTTGGCCTTCAACGGCGATGAGCGCCTGTTCATAGCTTTCTATCGAAAGTTGCAACAGGGAATTCCTGACGGAACCGGAATCATCCTGCGCGGCAGCGTCATTACTAACAAGCGTCACGAAGATGGTGCTCCTTTTGACTCGCAAGGGGTGGGGACCAGCGATCTGGACGTGACGTTAGTCGGAAAGAAAGTAATGGAGGCCTGGGCTGACGATGGCTACTACATTCCTGCGCTTCATACAAAGCCTCTTTCCGATGAGAATCCAACCGTCGCCGTCAGCTTGAACCCGCTGCGCGAGTCACTCCAACAGCTGGTCGGCCGCCCCGTAAACATGCAGGCGACTTCCAGCCTGGTCCTCTATGCGCGCGATGTTCTTTTTGGCGAACCCTATCACGTGGTGGTTGCTCCTGGGGAAGAGACGTGAACTTGAGACTGCTCAGCTACAACATTCGCTTCGGCGGCCGGGGTCGTGAGCAGGCGCTCGCCGAGGCGATCAGGAGTATCAAACCTGATCTGGTTGTGTTTCAGGAGGCTACCCATCCGGTAGTCATCGAACGACTGTCTCAGGCGACCGAGCTAACTTTCTGGGCCGCCAGGGAGGACCACTCGATTGGCTACCTGAGTAAACAGGAAATTGCCTATCACGAATGGCACTATCCTGCTGGCGCAAAGCATTCATTCCTGGAGATTGTTCCGGCTGCGACAGAGATGCGAATCTTTGGCTTACATTTGAGCGCCAGGTTTTCCAAATGGGACGAACGCCGCCGCGCCCGTGAAATCCGGTCGTTGTTGGAGGGGATCAAGCGACACCAGGCCGGCTTTCATCTGCTGGTAGGAGATTTCAATACCTTGGCGCCGGGTGAGGTGTTGGAGTTGGATCGCCTGCCAGCCTGGATCAGGGCCACGATTTGGGTGAGCGGTCGCAAACTGCAGCGCGAGACCATTCAACTCATGCTGGATGCCGATTATGGTGATGCTTTCCGGACGTTGCATCCCGACGAACGTGGCTACACGTTTCCTACCTGGGATCCCCATGTGCGACTTGACTATGCGTTTGTCCCGCGAGCTTTCTCGAGCCGGTTGCATGCGTGTGAGGTAATCACGGAACCAGCGAATGTGATCAAGGCGGCCTCAGATCATTGTCCCTTGCTGGTGGAATTGACGGCAGAGTAGGAGGTATGAATCCTCTTAGTCAGACTCTCCTTTTCCTGGCCAGATTATCTCTAACTCAAGAACATGGCCCTGGTATCCGGGAGGCAAAGAGAGTTGACCTGGGCTCTGCAAACAGAATTCTGTCGTTGGGCCAAGGGTCATCTGCCTGCCCCAAAGGCATGCTCCCGGAGAGGACGATAAAGGTTTCAGCTGAGCGAAGAAATCCGAGTAGGAAACGCCCGCCGGCTTGGCAAACCAACAAGCAAAGCGTGCCGTAAGGAGATTATCGACTGCGCCTTGTTTGACTCGATACAAACCAGCGGTACCACCAGCGACATCCTTGGCCACCTGGTTGTGCGGTTGCTCACGGGGGCCAGAAATCGCGGCTTCGTTGAGGGGATCGAGCGCTGCCGAATCATCCACCAGGTACCAATCCTCGTAGGCGTCGCCACTTGTTTGCAACCATGGGGGATTGTTCAGCTTGAGCGCGACTGAATATTTGAAACCGGGTGATGGATTGCTTGCCAGCACGCGGTGAAAATCCCGCAGTTTCTCTTGGTAGACTTTTTGGTCAATACCTTGATTGGGCCAGTGCCAGAAAACATAGGCGAGCATTAATCCTTCACCAAACCTTTCAGCAAATCAATTTCCCGCAAGATTGACTCAACCGTTTCCTTAACCGACATATTCGTCACGTTCAGAGTGCGCAGATTCGGGTGAGTGGGATTCAAGACCATCTCCTCGGTACCTTTCCGTCGCGCTGCTTCAGCACTAATCGCTTTAAGCATTTTGACGCGCCCCGGATCCGTAACCCTGCGACACAGTTCGTCGACATCGCAGATCATCCGAATAGGCACGAACAGACTGTTGCGATCGGCGGCCAACTGCGCCAGATCGAGAAAGCCCCCGAGCTCGCCTGGCTTCCCCTCAATCAGTTCCATCGTAAAGACAAAACTGAGGTGCGGAGGCGCAAGTTCACGAATCGCGCTGTAAACGATCTGCCTGATCTCTTTTACTTTGGTCCAGACACCGGTGGGAAGTGGCGTGATGCCGTCGGCGTTGACCACTGTAAAGATGGAATTGTTGATGAGGTGATTGTCGATGAGCTTTGCGCCGGTGCGATCGCAAAGCTCTCGACCAACCGTGTACTTGCCAGTGCCGGCAAACCCAATGAGCAGGACCAGCGTGTTATCGAGTTTGACTCCCAAAGATCTCTATCTCATTGCCACCTGGGCCCGGTATTCCATGCCATAAATCAGGTTGGCGCCGAATTTAGGAATGCGACCGTTAGCCACGTCTGCCCGCCATTGTTCCAACCGCTCCGGTCCATGCACTTCCCAGAAGCGTTGGCATAACTCAAAATATTTCAATACGACCTCGGTTTCGCCCTTCTCCAGCAACTCTCTGGCCAGCAACATATTTGGCCCGAAGCTGTTGAGTTGCGGTGATCCCGGCGTATCCCCGGCCTGTAGCAGATAGCGTTTGGCCTCCTTGAGGTCGCCTGCATCGAGCGCGATTTCACCGAGCACCAAATTGCCAACGTGGATCGCGTTACCGTAGTTCCAATCCTTTTGCAGATCACTCGCCATCGCCAGCAGTGTTTTGGCGTAGTCCCCAGCCTTAACACTGTCGCCCGCTGCCAGTGCTGTTGGCGCCATTCTCGTCAGCAGGTAAAACCCGTTGAGTCGATCGCCGGCCGCTTTAAGTTTCTCCTCAAACTGGCTGAGGTCCTGCACCGCCTTTGCCTGGGTCGCCGAGTCGAACCTTTGCGCCTGGACCGCACTGACCCCAAATAGGCAAACGAGAAGGCAAACGACTTTGCTTACGGTTTGTGACTGCTTCATAGCGAAAGGCTCCTTCCCCTCAAGCTGAGGCCTGCAGCTGACTGATGTCGTTCAATAACACGCGCTCATGACCTTCCGGGTTCACTTTTAAATAAGTCTTACGCAAGTTGCCCTGCGGATCTATAACAAAACTGGTGCGACTCCAGTACATCGTACCCTTGTATTCTGTTTGATCGACGCCGGCTGCTTGCAAAAATTCGTGCTTGGGATCCGCCAGCAGATCGATCGTAAAGCCAAACTTGTTGCAGAAACTCTTGTGTGAGTTCACGTCGTCTTCGCTCACACCGACCACGGCAATGTTGGCGTCGTCAAACTCTTGTTTTGTGGCCGTAAAAGATTTGCCCTGGATGGTGCAGCCCGGGGTGTCGTCTTTCGGGTAGACATAGACCACTAACCATTTGCCTGCGAAATCGTCTAGCGAGACGGTTTTCCCGTCCTGATTTTGCAAATTGAAATCTACAAAGCGTTGACCTTCTGTTACTGGCATTTTGGTTTCCTCTATCCCTTCTATTTGTTAATCAGCGGTTTCACACTGGCGCTCACCTTGTCGCCGGTAGCCAGCCGGGCAAGCGCTTTTGTGTTCTGGTCCACCAGCAGGAAGAATTTCTTTTGCCGCGGAACCACACAGGTCTCAAAGCTAACGCCATTCACTGTTGCTGCTACGACGTGACCCCGACGACCGCGCCAAAGAGCAACGGGTGGAATCTGCCAAACCTCCACGGGATCGAACGGGAGTTGGAGGGCGTCTTCTTTGTGACCGGCGAGAAGCTCGGCGGTAAACGTTCTCTTCCTCACAGGCTGCGGTTCCGCAAGAAAAAATCTACCAGGCTACTGCGTAACGTCCGCGCCGTGGATCGGCTCCAGCGGACGACACACCGTTCGCGCCATCATAAAGAATGACAGTTGGTGAAGAGAGCGTACCCCAATCGCCTTGTACCTTGACCTTGTGATTCTTTTTCTTCAACTCCTCAATCACTGCCGGACTGATGCGTGATTCGACATTGAGCGACCCGGGTAGGAATTCATGATCGTCAAACGAACTCACGTAGTGCTGAGTGTCGAAGCGCGGTGCTTCGACTGCTTCCTGTGGATTCATGCCGAATTCGATGATGTTGAGAAACACCTGCAAGAGCGCCTGGTCCTGATTGTCGCCACCAGGAGTGCTCAAAACCATAAAAGGTTCGCCGTTTTTCAGCACCAGGGTTGGTGTAAGAGTGATGCGGGGTCGCTTACCCGGAGCCACCACGTTCGGACTGTTAGGATCCGTCATTGAAGATTGCAGCCGTTGGCCCATCAAGACACCGGTATCGCCCGCGACAACCGCCGGCAGCCACGCACCACTGGGAGTAGCGCTAAACAGATTGCCGTCTTTATCAACCACATTCACGCAGGTCGTGTCGTTGGCTCGTTCAAGCGCGGGCACGGTTGAGGTGCGGCCAACTGTTTGAGTGGCGCTGGCGAGAATTGGTTTCATGTTCAGCGGGTCGCCCGGTACCTGGGCCAAAGAGGCATGCTGCTGATCGATCAAATCGCGGCGCATCGCGGCATAGTTTTTCGAGAGCAATTCACGCGTCGGTATCTTCACGAAGTTTGGATCGCCGTAGTAACGATCGCGATCGGCGAGCGCAAGTTTTAGTGATTCCGTGAGCGTGTGAATATAGGCTGCGGAATTGTGGCCCATTGCTTTTAAGTCATAACCTTCGAGCAGATTCAAAGTTTCCACGAAAGCTGGACCCTGGGTCCAGAAGCCCGCTTTATAAACCTGGTAGCCGTGATAGTCAGTCTCCACTGGCTGGCCCACCTTCGCCTGGAAACGCGCAAAATCTTCGGCGGCAATCAGCCCCCCGTGCGTTTGCATATAGTCGCCAATGCGTTTGGCCACTGGTCCTTTATAAAAATAGTCCCGCGCCGCCACTAGCCCCGCATGGCGACTGTCGCGGCCGCGAGCACCACGTCGCTCGGCCTGGACAATCTCCCGGAGGGTGCGGGCGAGATCG
>DATFRK010000232.1:0-8042 GCA_035263325.1 Pyrinomonadaceae bacterium
CCGCCATCGCCTAAGTACTCGGTGAAACCGGTGCCGAAGTTTCCCAGACCGGGGCCACCAGATGCTTCAAGCGTGCCATCGTTAGCGTTGGGATAACCAATGTCCTGGGCAAACGTGGCGCTGGTTCCGCAAGCACCGCCAACTCCACAGTTGAAAATACCGATATCTATTTGGGTCAGCCCGAAACGAAATTCATTGAGTAAAGTGGGACTGAAGGTGTGAGTATCGGTAACCGTGATCTGCCTGGTATCACCAACTTCATCGCCGGCACCGAATCCCGCAGTGGGTAAACCTTGGAGCAAATTCGCGCGGTTTGTCTTCAGGCGCTGGTCGTTGTAACGCCCGGTCAACGAATTGTTGGACGTCAGCCGATGATCGATCTTGACCTCGTAGTTGTTGATCCGCTCCTGGTTTGCTCTTTGCGTGAAGTAGTTGTTATTGCTCTGACTCGGGTCAACGATACTTATTGTGGGCAATGGGAATAAGTTCGCGAGCCTTTTCGATATCGGGCTAATCAGGGCGTCTGGAATGACGGCGCCAGCAAACGCTTTCCCGGTAAAGGGATTGCAAACTGGTCCATCATTGGTTCCATTCGTCTTCCCATCACGATCGCAATCAACGTTTGAAAAGGCGCTAAAATTCCCGTTGCGCGACGCCGGTGTCGGCACCGTGGATGAAGCGGGAAACGGAAGGTGGTTGCGTTGCCCCAGGTAGTCGAAGAAGAAGAACGTCTTGTTTCTGAAGATCGGTCCCCCGATGGTGCCCCCGAATTCATGTATCTGTTGGACCGCTTTAGTGAACGGAGTGAGATCTGTCACACCGCGAGAAATCGCATCGGCGCGGTCTCGCTTCAGTTTCGGGTGATAGGCGTTGAGCGCAGAGTTTTGCCCGTAGTAGTAACCAGACCCGTGAAAATCGTTGGTGCCTGACTTGATCGAAGTATTGATCACCGCACCTCCGGCTCGTCCCACTTCTGCCTGCGGCACACTGGTGGTCACTTTGAATTCGGCAATCGCATCCGGATTGGGAAACACACCAATGGTGCCAAATTGCGGTTCGTTATTGTCCACCCCATCCAGCGAGAAGTTGTTGTTGGTAGATCGCTGACCGTTGACCGTTAGCGCTCCCCCTCCGGAACGGGCGAAGCGCGAGTTTTCGGTTGAACCCTGCGCATTGCTGCTGCCTGGTCCACCGTCCCCAGCCCGGGGGTCGCCGTTATTAAACTGGCGGGCATCTGGGCCGGTGCCTCCGAAACCAGTATTGTTGGCGGCGGCCACCCCGGGCATCAACGTCGCGAGCTGGGTAAAATTGCGTCCTGACAACGGCAACTCGGTTACCTCCCGACCGGTAACCACTGCGCCACGATCACTTGACTCAGTCTCAATCAGCGGCGCACCAACGGAGACGGTAACTTGCGCGCTAACGTCACCGGGCTTGAGTTCTATATCGATACGCAGACGATCGCTTGTCTGCAACACGATGTTATCTCGGGTTACCGTTTGGAAGCCCTCCTTCTTGGCGGTCACCGTGTAGGCGCCGATATCGAGGAGTGGTGCGCTGTACTCTCCCGAGTCAGAAGAGGTGACGGTACGTTCGGCACCGGTTTCAACTTTCGTGATCGTGACCGTAGCGCCGGGAACAGCAGCGCCACTCGAATCCTTTACAGTGCCAACAATGTCTGCCTTATTGCTTTGGGCGAAGGCCGAGGCGGAAAAAAGAAGAAACAGAATTGCGAAATGACCTGCCGGGTTGAGCAGGCGGAGCAGAGGGCGATAGGTCTTCATGACTGAACCTCGTTAAATGGACCAATCCATTCAGTGGGTGCTGAACAGATACCAACGGTTTCCCTGAAGGTTCAAAGCCAAGGAGGCGGGGGGTACTGCCTGGGCTTAACTCGAAATCTGGCGTTAACTCAAATCCAAGCCACCACAAGTCCCTAACAAACGGGGTTTGTTGTCTTAACGAACAAAGCATTTAATACAAATTTGTATTCCTGTCAATCTCTTTTTCTAGTTAGGGTTAGCCCAAAGCCATAGGGTTGAGTGGTCAGACCAAACCAATCTTCAGTCTGATTCTTCCCTCAACCTTAAGTTTGAATAGAAAACAGTGGTTTTCAGGCAGCAAAGGCGGAAGCAAACTTGCGCGCCAGTACCAAACTGAGCGCTCCCATCAGGGTAGGATGACGTCCTAGGGTTGAGGCCAAGATGCGGGCCGACGGCAATCCCCTGCGAACGCTGCGTCCGATGGTTTCCGTGAGTGCAGCTTCAATCAAACGCCAGGCTCGTGAAATCTCCCCACCAACAATTACAACCTCGGGACTGAAACCAACGATGAGATTGGAAATGCCGATTCCGAGATAGTGCGCGGTCTCAATTAACGATGTCCGAGCATGAGCTTCACCAGTCAGCGCCCGGTCAACCAATTCGGGAAAACCGATCGATCCGACACTCGCGCCATTTTGCGTCAACCGCTCATAACGGTTCATCGCTGCTCGCTCCGAGGAAAATGCTTCCCAGCAATCAAAATTCCCGCAAGAACATGGAACTGGCGCAGCGGCACCCACAATCATGTGACCAAATTCTCCCGCCGCGCCACGCTCACCTCGATACACTTGACCGTCGATGATGATGCCGGAGCCAACTCCTTCGGCCACCAGAATCAGAATGAAATCCCTGGCGTCGGAAATCTCCGGTCGACCGAACCAAAGTTCTGCCAGGCCAACCGAGTTGGCGTCGTTGTCTATTGTTACCGGTAGCCCGGTGCTATCTGAGATGACTTGTTCTATCGGCAGATCACGCCACTTGAAGTACGGAACATAGATCGCGCAACCTGTTTCCGGATCTACCAACCCTGGAATACTCATGCCAACAGCTTCAATCGAAGAATTGGGCTGGCTTGAGAAATGTTTGACGGAAGCGATTATTCGTTGCGCACTACGGTTCCAGATCGGATCAGTCAGAAACTCTTCCTGCTCGATCACGCGTCCGGCAAGATCACTGGTGGCTACGATTGTTCGGGTTGGCGTAATTGAAACACCGATGGCGATGGGACCAGCGGTTCGCAACCGCAGCAGGGTTGGCCTGCGTCCGCCGGTGGACTCGCCTTCACCGACTTCCTTAACTAACCCCTCAGCTTTGAGTGAATCGACAATGGCGGAGATCGTCGAGCGTTGCAAGGCAGTTTCACGGGCAATCTCAGCGCGCGAAATCGGCTCGCGTTCGCGTACATAGTTAAGGACAATCTGGCGATTGATGTCGCGAATCGTATTGAGACGGGCTGCCTGGGCCTTCTTTAGATCAATTCGTCGCATTACTATTGAGCTGTCACTTTACTACCCCCTTGCCCTGGACCACAGTCACCTTGCGATCAACGCCCTTGATATCAAAAGACTCCACTGACCCGTTGGGCCACTTAACTTCAACTTTATCTACGCTGGTTGCCCCACCCAAACCAAAGTGCATCGTGTAGTCGTTCTGCGACGCATAACTGGCCCCGCTGACAACGTCCTGTCGTTGTCTTAGCTTGCCGGTAGTTACGAAAACAATCGCGCCCGTTGCATCGCGCGGTGTTTTCCTGGTTACGTCGCCGACGAGTCGCAATTCGAGCCAATGTCCCGGCTGAGCAGTAACATTTTTCATGAGTGCCGGCTTCGCGTCGCAGTTGTTGAACACGACGTCCAGCCGGCCATCGCCATCTAGGTCTCCGATGGCCATTCCTCTTGCCGACCACGCATAAGCCAGCGCACTCCCCGGTGCTGCACCAATACGCTCAAACTTGCCATTTTTCAAGTTGCGAAACAGCAGTGGCTGCTGCGCGTAAGTTGTGCCCCACTGATGCTCATCGACGGCGGGATAGACGTGACCGTTTGCAACCATGATGTCCTTCCAACCATCGTTGTCGTAATCCAGGAAGACTGTTCCCCAACCCAGGAAAGGCAAGGTGACTTCACCCAGACCGGCCATAAACGTTACGTCGGTGAAGTTCCCTTCCCCGTCGTTGTGATATAGCACGTTTGAGTCGTCAGAAAAGTTGGTGATGTGAAAATCAACCCGGCCGTCGTTATCATAATCTCCTATCGCCAAACCCATACCGGCTTGCTCGCGTCCGTTTTCATTGAGCGCCACGCCCGAAGGGTAGCCAGTCTCTTCAAAGGTGCCGTCACCCTTGTTGATGTAAAGTAATTTTGGCGTGGAGTCATTTACTACGATCAAGTCGAGCAGGTTATCCTCATTGACGTGGACGAAAGCCGAGGCGAAGCCGTAGTACTTTTGCGGATCGTCAACCCCGGCCTTAACACTGACGTCCTCAAAAGTGCCGTCAGCTTTTTGGTGATAAAGAGTGTCTCCTTCGCCAGGCAAACTGCGTGGCCCACACATGACCGGGGCGCCGCGAAACTGGCAGAAGTTCTGGCTCACGCTACCAGGCTTGTTAGCCTCGGCCGGGCTGCGCGGCAGATTATTGAAATCGATCTCCAGGTAGCCTGGCACGAAAAGGTCCAGCCGACCATCGCCATCGTAGTCTCCCCAGGTGGCGCCAGTACTCCAGCCCTTGCGCGCTACGCCAAGCTTTTCCGCCACGTCTGTAAATGTCCCGTCGCCGTTGTTGTGATAGAGACGGGAAACACCGAAGTTGCTGACGTAGAGATCGGGCCGGCCATCATTGTCATAATCACCGACCGCGACGCCCATGCCCCAACGTTCGTTGGCTACGCCAGCCTTGTCGGTAACATCTTCAAACTTCCAATGACCCAGATTGTGATAGAGAGCGGCGCGTGGCGGCTTTTCCTTTCCCTGCAACGCCGCCATGGTGGATCCGTTTTCGAGGTATATGTCCGGGAGACCATCGCCATCATAGTCAAAGATTGCGACGCCGCCGGAGGGCACTTCGAAGATGTAATTCTTCTCCGGCGTGCCAGCCCGATGCTTGAAGTTTGCCAACGCTGTCTTGTCAGTAACGTCTTCAAAAACTAACGGTGCATTTGGATCAGTGATGCCGACAGTACGTTTGGAGGTGTAGTTTATCGGCGCACCGGTATTGACGCCGCCGCCCATTGGTTGTTGCGCTTGCTCTGGCTTGGATGGAGTCTGACCGGCAAGGGTTAGGCAGCCCAGGAGAACACAGACAAACAAAAGAAGTATTAACTTTGTATTACTCATTAAGAAAATTTGTTTTTCGTCTCGTCAGCAGTTTCTCTGGGCTAACCACAGTCGCTCTGCGATGACCGCCTGCTTTGCATCCATTCAACCGCCGGAGACGAGGAACACGCAGAGGTGGCGCGGAGAGTCTCTAAGAAAGGCGCCGAGACGCATTGACATGTTCATTCATTCGGTATTGGAGCGATCTAACTGGCGCTTTGCTTCATCGATTAGAAGATTGTTCCCCTCATACGATGGATGAGTCGATTCACCCGCCTGAAGCGTTGGCGGGTACTGATGTCTTTGGTAGACAGGGTATGCTTCGGTACGCAGATGCGCCATCATGTGATGACCGCGTCGTGTTTCACGCTCGTGGCGCAAGGCGGAAATATCAATTGGGGCAACAACAATTCGCTCCCCCGGTCCGGGCGACGCCTGGGCCAACAACCGTCCGTCGAAGTCAACCACCTGACTGCCACCGGGCCAGGAGTAGGGCGGATAGTGTTTCAAACTGGCGCCCTGATTAGCAGCCACCACGTAGGCAACATTCTCAATGGCCCGGGCGCGGTTGATTACTGTCCACCAATCCATCGGATCGGTAGCGCCCCAGGGATCCATATAAGCCGAAACACGGACCAGGATCTCGGCGCCATTTGCCGTGAGTTGGCGCATGGCCTCAGGAAACAACCAGTCGTAGCAAATGGCACAGCCGATGCGACCAATCGGCGTGTCGGCCACAGGAAATAGAGGTTCATCATAGCCTGCCAAGTCATGAGGGCTGGTATGAACTTCATAAGGGATCCAGGTGTTGACCTTGCGATACTTGTAGAGAATGCCCAAGGGGCCAATCAAGCAGGTGGTGTTGAACACATGCCCCGGCCACTTCGGATCGATCTCAAGCATTGAACCACTCTGGATGTAGATTTCGTGGTCCCGCGCCTTCTGTTCCAGGCGCTCGGTGTGTTCGTTCGGAATTTTGATTGCGAGTTTTTCCAGGAGCTCGGCGGCAGTTTCAAACACGGGAGCTGCATGGGCGAACTCTGGAAATACAACCAGTCGTACCGGCAGGAACGGAGCAGCACCGGCTACAGCAGAATCAATCAGCGAAAGCATGCGATCAGTGTTAGCTCGCATGCTTTGGCGATCGATTGGATTAGGCAAGTCGGTCTGGCAGGCTGCGACCGAGTATCTGAGATGGTCCATAATTTCGATCTTCAGTTCGGACTAATTACCACGTAGTCTTTCCCATTGTAGAAACGGATCCCCTCCGACGACTTGGTCATCATCAAAGGCCGGGGCCGTTTAAGCTCATTGTCCTTCGTCGCAGAGACTGAAAGCACTTCCTTTGCCGTCAGATCGAGTAACGTCAGTTTCCCATCAGCAGAGAAACCGAAACCATAGGCTCCCGGAGCGAGATCTGATCCCTGAACTTTAATCGGCGAATCCGTAATAAAAAATCCCTGGTACTTGGCCCTGATGTCAGATGAGTAACCGGTTGTATCCACTAAACCCGCGAGTACGAAACGCTTGTCCCCCAGCCGAACGGCGGCGGAGTTGCGCATCTGCGTGGGTGCGCTCAAACCCTGGAAGTAGAATCCCGGGGGCATGATGCGAGTGAGGTCAGTTCCAGTGAGGAGGGTTGCTGAATCCTGGCCCACAGCTACAATTCCTAAACCAAGAACAATCCCAAGAATTGCTGAGCCGACAAGCAAGTGCCGTCTTGAGTTCATCATCGAGTCTCCTTAGCTAAGTTTTCTTGAGTCCTTCTTACTTTGGAAAAAGAAATTCCAAGATCTTATCAGTGCGATTAGCCCAGGCCCGTTCGTTGTGTTCCGCGCCTTCTGCCTCAAAGTACTTCAAGTCCTGACCTTCGTGCCAACCCTTGCGGATGAGGGTTTCCTTGAGGAGTCGCGCACCGTCGGTGGTCTGCTTTGCTTCGTCGGGATTGCGTCCTTCTTTGGTTCCGATATCCAGCCAAATGCGGAGTTTAGGTTTCTCCGATAAAGCTTCAACATAATGAACTATCTGATTGTCGGACCAAAATACTGAGGGCGAGATTACTGCCACTCTACTGAAGACATCTTTATATTTCAGGCCCAGGTACATTGAAACCAAACCTCCCAGGGATGAACCACCGATACCGGTGTGCGCCGCATCTTTTAGGGTGCGGTAGTTCGCATCGATAAAAGGTTTCAACTCCTCGACGAGCATCCGTCCATACTGATCAGCCTGGCCTCCCGCCTTGTACTTCGCGTCTGCAGCCGGCGTGTACTCGTTGACGCGATCCTTGCCGGCGTTGTTAATGCCTACGATGATCAAAGGTTCGATCTTACCTGCGCCTATAAGTGACTGGGCTGTTTCATCCACTCTCCATTCCTGACCAGGAATAAAGGAGGTGGCGCCATCAAAAAGATTTTGTCCGTCCTGTAGATAAAGAACAGAGTAACCTTTGCGCTTATCTGTGTCGTATCCAGGCGGTAAATAAACGACTACATCTCGATCGTTATTCAGTATTTTCGAATGAAAACCCTTGTGATAACGAATATCGCCGGTGAGTGTGTGTTGACGTTGCGGCCTCGTTTCCTGGCTTCTCACCAGTCCTAGGGTTGCCAGGATGGTGACACATAAAGCGAAAAAGTTTTTGACCCTGCTCATGTGAGGAAGACAATAGCCTGAACCGCAAGGTGGAGCAAACGCCGCCCTCTCATTCACCCCGACCTTTAGGTTGGGATCAGCGATACCCGCCGACTCGGTATCCAGAATTGCGCTTAGGAAGTGGAATAAGCGGCTTCCTGCTCAACTATGCAGATTTGCGCAGTGAGGAAGGGTGCCAAGCAATGCAAGCCAAGCCAACTGACGAAGATTGCGCAGTTGGGAAGGGGGGTAAGCGACATTGCTGAGTCAACT
>DATFRK010000233.1:0-15072 GCA_035263325.1 Pyrinomonadaceae bacterium
CTTGCTCTCACCGCTCTGGCTCTCGCCATCACTGTCGGTTTAGTGGTGGCGGGAGTCAGGCAAGCGCGGCGCTGGCGAGCAACCAACGCAACGACGAGTATGCGACTGCAGTCGCTCGTCAGACGTGGTAGCGAACTACGCGAGGCTGGCCGTTACCACGACGCTGAGCCGATGCTGCGCCAGGCACTAACGTTGGCAGAACAAGACTTTGGCCCCAATTCCCTCGAGACGGCCCGCGTGCTAAACGAACTCGGTGTGCTTGGTAAATACGACGGCCACTTTGACTCAGCTGCAGCCGAATATAATCGCGCGCTCAACATCGTGGCCCTAACTACTGGCGTCAACAACGAGTTCGCCGCCACTCTCTTCCACAACCTTGGCGGGCTGGAACACGCTCGTGGTCGTTTTGCCGCAGGCGAGCCTTTCGCTCGACGATCAGTTGAGATTCGCGAGGGACTGCTTGGTCCAGATCACCCTGACACTGCGGCCGATGTTGCGGCGTTGGCCGCGTTACTGGACGGTCAACACAAATACGAGGAAGCCGAAAAACTCTATCGCCGGGCGCTGGTCGTCTTTGAGCATGTATATGGACTGGATCACTACGAGGTAGCGGTGAACCTCAACAACATGGGCGCGCTTTGTGATGCCACCGATCGACCACAAGAGGCCGAGGTGTTCTACCTGCGAGCGTTGGCCATCAAAGAGAAGCTGCTCGGTCCACAACACCCGGAGGTGGGCGTAACGCTCAACAATCTGGCGGTCTTCTACAAATCGCAGCGGAGATATGACGAGGCGGCCCGACTATACCAACGTGCCCTGGGCATCTTTGAGGCAACTTTCCCGCCGACCCATCCGCAGGTCATTACCTGCCGGGAGAATTACCAAGCGCTGGTCCAACAAATGAATCGTTAGCCGAACAGGAATTCCCTAACTGCAAAGACACTGTCAAAGTCAGATACCACCGACTGAAGTCGGTGGTATCTCTCTGAATTCGCGCATGCCCTGACTAGGCCAAATTTGAAACTCCACCCGGCTGAAGCCGGTGGTATCGAGTTTCTTACACTAGTCTCCGCATTTTTTGGAGTTAGAATCAGCAGACGCAAAAAAACCTCCTTGCAGTTACAGCTATCACCACCAGTTCCCGCCTTAACTCACAGATAAGCAGTCCATTCAGAAAGGATCGATCATGAAACTTCCAAACTGGTGCCATTTTGCCCTCCTGTTGGTCCTGGTTGCTGCCCCGGCCAGCGTCGCTGCTGACACCGTTACTGACTGGAACGCCATCGCCGTCCAGGCAACGGTGACCGCCGCGCGTCCAGGCCAAACCGGCATACTCGATCTCGCGATGGTCCATGTCGCCATTCACGACGCGGTCCAGGCGATCGAGAAAAAGTACGAACCTTATTACGTTGAGATTCCTGGCGCCTCCGGTTCGCCGGACGCGGCAGCGGTAAAGGCAGCCTACGACGTCCTCGTCTCCCGCTTCAGTGCGCAGGCTCCGCAACTCCTGATGATCTACCAACAGTATCTGCTTAGCCATGGATTGTCGGAGACCGATCCAGGAATAGCTGTCGGGGCCAAAGCTGCGGCGGGCATCATCGCTTTACGCGCCTGTGACGGGAGTTTTCCTGTGCCCGCACCACCGCCTTTCGTTGGCGACACTGCTATCGGTGTCTGGCGCCCCACCCCGCCGGGCAATCTACCAATGCTCGCCCCGTGGCTGGGTAACGTTACTCCTTTCACTATCAATCGCCCTTCACAATTTCGCGCCGCCCCGCCTCCTGCGTTGCCGAGTCGCGACTACGCCCGCGACTACAACGAGATCAAAGCAATCGGAGCGCTCAACAACAGCACCCGCAACGCGGAAGAAACTGACTTGGCCCACTTCTGGAACCTTAATTACGGTGTCGTCTGGCACCAGGGACTTCGGGACATTGCCATCACGCATGTAGATAACATTTCCGATAGTGCGCGGCTCTTCGCGCTCGCTGACATCGCGGTGGCAGATTCGCTGATCAGTTCCTGGAACAACAAAAACTATTACGTCTATTGGCGACCGATCACCGCGATCCGGGAAGGGAATAACGACGGCAACCCCTGGACCGTTGGTGATCCAAACTGGAGTCCACTGATCACTACTCCCAACTACCCCGACTACACCTCAGGCGCCAACAGTTTTACCGGGGCCGTGACGCGGGTGCTGCAGGTCTTCTTCGACACGGACCATATGGCCTTTTCGTTGACCACGACCAATACCGGTCCCACCATACAGGACACGCGCCCTTACAACCGTTTCTCCGCCGCCGCCGATGATGTGGTTGAGGCGCGCATCCTGGAAGGCATCCACTTTCGTACCGCGGATGAAGTGGGTCGCAGGCAGGCGAGGCAGGTGGCCAACTGGGCGTTCAAAAATTACCTGCGCCCAATCGGCAAGCACAAAGATGGCAAAGACGATGAAGACGGTCCGGATGATCGCCGGTAATCGAGAACCCGGAGCGGCAGCGACGGGTAGTTACGGTCAACCAGTGAGATTTTAGATCCCAGATCTCTATCCGTCGCTGGCGCTTCAAGGTTCTCTATAGCGCACATAGCAGCAAGGCCCGATCTCCCAAATCGGGCCTTGGCTACCCCAGGAGTCCGTCCCCTTGGCCGCCCGGGACTAGTTCGAGGGCTCCTCCTCGAATTCCTGGTGACAAGCTTCCTGGAACTTCTTCTGATCTTCCCGGCATCTCTCACTGTTAGCACCGAGGTCCTCTTTGCACTCCGCCCGCAGCTCCTGGCGCAACTCCTCGCACTGGGAATGACAGTTTCCCTGAAAAGCCAACATCGAAAACAGCACCGGTACCGCCAACACGTACAGCAATCTCCTCTTCATTGATTCTCCCTCCCAAATTAACCATCGGAAAGAGAAGTTGCTGAGCCTTGGGCCATATTACTGAACAGTGGAAAATTTTTGCGGCGCTCTCGAGACCATCGACTTTGGTCGGATGGAGCTCTCAACTAGGCGGAAATTGAAGGACCTCCCGGCTAAAACCGCTGGTCTCAATCGGCATCTGCTAATCGCCAATCGGAAATGAGTAGTGGCCGCCGTGAGCAGCTGATATTCAATTCTTTCGTCAGTTTGTGAATTCGTGGATCGTCAATGTCAAAACGCATCCACGAAACCACCCGAAATAACTCGAAGTTTCAGGCCGCGCTGAAGTGACGAAGTTATGTCAGGGCGCGCTGATCGTGAGGCCGACGAGGCACACCATTGGTCCAAACTATTTTTCTGCCGAAGTCTTCCGGCCTAGACTTCTGACGTAAACAATCACTTGCTTCAATTGGTCGGCGCTGTACTTCTTCCCCATTGGTGGCATATATCCCCGCCCGTTCGTAACTGAGTCCAACATTTCATCGTCGGTCAGATTCTGCACCTTGTCTGAACGCAGGTCCGGAACTTTTAACTTCTTGCCGTTCTCCGTTTGCCCCCCACCGTCGACTCCATGACAAACTGAGCACTTGGCTCTAAAGATGTTTTCACCGCGCTGTGACTTGTCGCCGACCGCGCCCGATCCCGCGCGAGAAGAAAGCAACATTATTGGAACCAGGATCAAAACCGTGAGTATGAAAGCTCTGTTGCAGCGTGCCATGTTCCTCCTACCCTACTTGAAGTAGATGATGCGAATTTGAAAAGCATCGTCGGTCTGCGTCGGCAATGAGTCGCGCTTTGTAGTCAAATGCTGGTACTGACCAATGATCCGCAGCTGGCTGAAAAACCAGGCATTCACATAAGCCGTTACGCCTGATATCTCATTGCTGGCTTTTGCGCGCGCCGGATCGAACCAGTCATAGCGAACGCCGGCGGCTGTCATCCCCTTGATTGGCACCGCGGCCTCAACAAATGTGCCGGCACTGGAAAATGTTGAGCGGCTCACAGTGTGATCACGGCCGTACTGATAGGCGCCGAAAACCTGCAGGCGTTTCATCAAGGGGTAACTGGCATAGACCGCGGCGCGGTCGAAGTTATTGCGGAAGAAGTTTGCGGTTCCCGTAACCGGCAGTGATAGGTTGCCGTGATAGTACTGAAAAGATAGGCCACCGCCCTTTGGGTTCAATACATGATTTACAAAGACCTGGAAGTCTGGCGCGCTGTAAGTTGGCCCGGCTGAACGCTTCGCCAAAGGACCAGCAGTCACGGAAAACCGTCCGTCTTGATTGCCGACTACCGCTCCACTGAAGACAGTGGCCCGAACCGAGTTTCGGCCCGAGTCAAAACCAACTTCAACTCCACTCGAATCGAGCCCCCAGGTCAGAAAAAATGTCGACTGATTTAGATTTGCCGGGGTGGTTTGAAAGAGTGGCCGGGAAATCGTCGCCGGACTGTCTGAGGCGCCATAACCGTCGTAAGGATGAAAGACGCCGGCGCGGGCGCTAAAGAACTGGTGCTCGTTTCCTCTATTAACTTTCGCGTAAAGATTTTCAATCGCCACCGCAGGCGATGAAACGGGGGCGAACGTCACCTTAATGTTCGAGGAGAAATATTTCCCCCAGGAACCCGTGAGCGGGTAAAACTCCAGCGCCTGGACCAGTGTTTGATGGGTGGTGGTGGTTAATGGTCCAACCTTAGTGCGAGTGGCGCCGGTACGCACCTGGAGGCGAGCGGAAAAGTAATCAAGGATGTCGAAAGGCTCTTCGGAGGTGCGGCCGATTTCTTCCGGCATGCGAAAACCGGCGGCGCGAAAACGATAGCCGGTCTCGTTTAGACGGGGAGCGGTTGTATGGCAAGTCGAGCAGTTGACGCCGTACTTGCGGGCAAACATCGGCATCGCTCGCGTCGACGTGGCAGTAAGCGGAAATACGAGTAGCGAGCAAAAAAATGCTGCCACCCAGAACTCCGCTTGACGTCGCACTCCGTTTCTTCACCTCGTGTGAGTACAGACACAGTTGCGGTAGGGAAAAATACAATCGGCCAGGTTGAAATTTTATAGGGCGCAGCGCTTTGTCAGCGTTGCGGACCGAAAAGTGTTCCGAATCTGACACACCGTTACCGTGACAGACAGCCTTCTTTGCAAAAAAGTGTCTGCTTTCCAATCTTTCGGGCATGCTGGGACTGTTGTGGATAATGTCGATCCATCAATCAGATGCTCCCTTCGTGGACCAGTAAGTTAGCCGGAGGCTCATTCCGACTTCTGTTCCGTGGTTCCTGGTTGTAAGCTGCGTGTCATCGAGTCAGATCTGAGGTTGGCACATGACTTACACGCTGAATCAAAGCAAGTCGATCATCATCCGGCAGGTTTTCTTTTGTACTATTATCGCTATCCACCTTTCGCTCACCGCCTTCTCACAAACGCCTGGACCGTCGCAGGGTCAGGCGCAAACCCAGAGTGAAGAGCCTGATCTAATCAACCCTGATCGCCCGGGTATCGCTGATGGCAGTAGCGTAGTTGGCTCTAAGACTTTTCAGCTCGAGAGCGGAATTCAATTGGAGTATCGGCTGAGCGGAGATATTCACGAACATACGTTCTTTATTCCCACGCTGTTACGCTTTGGCATCGGCAATCGTTGGGAAGCACGCATCGAAGGAAATACTTACACGCGCGACACTACTTTCGACTCCGGAATTAAAACCGACCAGGCTTCCGGCTTCGCTCCCACCTCACTGGGCTTCAAATATCACCTCTATCAATCGAGTGGTGAGAACCAACTCTCCCTGGGAACGATTGTGCGCGTCTTCCCGGCGTGGGGTTCGCACGAATTTCGCGCTGAACACACAACTGGCGACATCCGCCTGGCAGCCGATTGGAATTTTGCGCCTCGCTTGAAACTGTCGCTCAATCCAAATATTGGTGTCGCGCGTTACGAAGACGATCAAAACAGACTGTTCACGGCGCTATTGTTTGCTACCACCCTTAACTACGCTCCCACAAAAAAACTAAATCCCTTCATCGATGTGGGTGTCCAGGCGCCCGAAGCAACCGAGGGCAAGACCTCCGCGATCCTCGATGGGGGGCTGGCCTACATACTCGGGCGAAACGTGCAGCTGGATGCGGGCTTCGGAACTCGCGTTCATGGGGTAACTGGACCGCAACCTTTTTTGGAATTCGGTATCAGCTGGCGAGCGAAACTATTCGCCGGAGAACATGCGCATCAGTGACTGGTTAGCAATCGCGATGGAGGACCATCGCCACACTCTTACCGATCTTGTCCGACGCTTCGTAGAGGGTCCTGGCGGAGAGCACCTTCAACACGCGATGTTCGCCAATCGCATTGAGGCCGACTGAGGCCAGGCAACCACATTGCGAACAGTCTGGCTCACCGCCAAACTGGCAGGGGGTAATCTTGCTGGTGAGATCAGCAGTGAAGTTCACAGTGGTGCGAGCGAAGATGCAATCGGCAGGTGATTTCGGTGGTTTGCGATAACCTGCCAGAAGCGTATCAGGTAAGTAGGCCTTCGGAAATTGCTGCCGCAGTTGCGTTAGCGCAGTTAGCACTTCGGTCCTTTCAGACGGCGCAAGAGTTTCCTCAGCCTCGATCCCAATTTGCGGAGTGAAGAAACTGAACCAGATCTTCTTTACCTCTGGTCGGTTCGACCAATATGACAAGAACTCTTCGAAGTAATGAGCACGGCCAACCATTTGCCGTGTAATCGTGCAATGCACAGTAACCCTGTGACCGTCGATATTTTTGAGAATGCGTTCATAGGTCGCTGGTTTACGGCGTTCATCGTGTTCTGGCTGAAGGCCGTCGACGGAAACAACCAGCAAAAGACGGTTGATTCCTGACCAGGCAGCGGGAATCTTTCGCACTGCGCTGGTAACAAGTTGGACGACGATTCCCATTTCGCTCAGCCGGGGCAGCAATACATCGAGCTCCCGCAGCCTTACTAGTGGCTCACCACCGACGAGCGAGACAAGAATTGGTCGATAACGGTGGACTAAGTTGAGGACGCCTGCGACAAGTTCGTCGCCTTTTCTGTCGGAGAGTGAGCGCAATGGTCCAATTTGGCCAAGGTGTGACGGTTCATAAGCGTAACAACCGGGGCAGCGCAGCGGACATTCTCGCGTGATCTCAATCGAGAGAGACGGATAAGAGCCGGTGAGGATGCGACTCCAGGCTTTGAGTAGATCCATTTTATGCATTACTGGCCTGCCAACGGCTCAGCAACTTAGACGGGAATTGTGTTTTTTTGACGACGTTTGCTCCCGCCAGCAGGAGATTAACCGGGTCTGTGGCTAAGCTTCATATCTGTTAGGCTTATATCAGTTATCAGGTCAAGCATCGCACTTTGCTCGAAGTCGACCAGGCGGTAATTCCTCTCCGCTAATTTCGGTCCAAGGACAAAGATCTTCTCATGAGCGAGAACTACATACTAGCGATCGACCAGGGGACGACGGGGACGACTGTTCTCATCTTCGACCGGGAGGTAAATATCAAAGGGAGGGCCTATTCAGAGATAACTCAGTATTACCCCCGGCCAGGTTGGGTCGAGCACGACCCGGTGGAGATCTGGCAGGTCACCATGAAAGTTGTAGCCGACGCACTCATCGACGCAGGACTTGAAGCGCGTGACCTGCGGGCGATCGGCATCACAAACCAGCGAGAGACCACTGTCATTTGGGATCGCATGACAGGCCAGCCAGTTGCCAATGCGATTGTCTGGCAGGACCGGAGAACAGCCGACCTATGCGAAGAGTTAAAGTCCGTAGGTCTGGAGGATGAAGTACGCGCCCGGACCGGTCTGATCATCGACGCTTACTTCTCCGGAACAAAGATCAAGTGGTTCCTGGACCATGATCCAGCGTTGCGGGCCCGTGCGACTCGCGGCGAACTGGCCTTCGGTACCATCGACACCTGGTTGGTCTGGAACTTGTCAGGAGGCCAGTGCCACGTTACTGATTACTCGAACGCTGCCCGGACGCTGCTCTATAACATTCACGAACTTCGTTGGGACCAGGATCTCCTTGATTTGCTCGACGTCCCGGCCGCGATTCTCCCTGTAGTTAATTCCTCCTCGCAGATTCATACCTACACTAACGCTGAGGTATTCTTCGGCCAGACTATCCCCATCGCCGGTATCGCCGGCGACCAACAGGCCGCGCTTTTTGGTCACGCTTGTTTCGCAGAAGGATTCGTCAAGAACACCTACGGAACTGGTTCCTTCCTGCTGATGAATACCGGCGTCAATGCTGTTCCGAGCAAAGAAGGGCTACTCACGACAATTGCCTGGAGAGTAGGTGATGGTCCAATTGAGTACGCACTCGAAGGATCAATATTTGTTACGGGCGCCGCGGTGCAGTGGTTGCGCGACGGACTCAAGATCATCAAATCTGCCTCCGACACGGAACCCCTGGCCCGTAGCCTCGAGAATAACGATGACGTCTACTTTGTGCCGGCGTTGGTGGGCCTGGGTGCGCCGTATTGGGATCCTTATGCGAGAGGGACCATAGTTGGCATCACTCGCGGGACGACGCAGCAGCATCTTGCCAGGGCGGCGCTGGAAAGCATTTGCTACCAGACCTGTGATGTCGTCGAAGCGATGCAGCGAGACTCGGCCATCCCGATCACAGAGTTGAAGGCGGACGGCGGGGCGGTGGGCAACAGCTTCCTGATGCAGTTCCAGGCAGACATGTTGGGTGTGCCGGTTGAGGTCCCGAAGGTCACTGAGACAACCGCCCTCGGGGCTGCCTACCTGGCAGGTTTGGCAACCGGCCAGTGGACGAGCCGGGCTGAGATCAGCGGGCTTAACAGGGCCGGGAAGCGTTACGTCCCGCTAATGAGCAGTGCAGTGAGGAACGGGCTGAAAAGGGGTTGGACCAGGGCTGTCGCACGAGCCCAAGGTTGGGCCCAGGAGCAATCGTGAGCCTTCAGGATCATCTTAGCGGAGTTGGCGCGTTTGTTTTAAGTTGCCGCGGATTCCTGAAACAGCGATTCGAGTTCTGCCCCTGTCTCTTCAACGTTGCGCTCTCCATCCGCAACTGCCTGCGCTGCCTCTTCCGCTTCAGCTGCGAGTCGTTGCGCGCGTTCGGCTACTGCTGCGGACGCGGCATTAGCCTTTTTGAATCGCCGCTCTGCTTCGCGTAGCTCCTTCTCAGCCTGCCTCACGTCCGCCTCGGACTGTTTTGTCTCCGCCGCGAGCTTCTTCTGCGCCGCCTCCGTACGCTGTGACCAGGATCGCGCTCCGGTCAGTGCTCGTTTGGCTTCCTGCAAAGAGGTTCTGGCGGCAGCTATTCTTTGCTGGCGCTTGGCGTCGCGTTGCGCCTTTTGCGCATCTCCTTTCTGCGGGGGTTTTGGAGAAGCGCGGTCTAACTTTTGCGACGGAGCACTCCGCGGCAGTTCTTCAACAAATTTCGTTGCCCTGGCTCCCGGTATCATTGAAGCGAGTGATTCGAAGCCCGGAGGATCAACGTCGTGCGTCAGGCGTCCCGGAGTTGGACCATCAGGAGAGGTGTCGGCGGCGACCGCCTGGAGCGTGGTAGTGATGCGATGAATCGTATCCGGCGTCGGATTATGACCGGCTTCAGTCAGCAAGGCACTCGCCAACTCGGACAGTTGGGAGAGTGCTTCGCGTCGGGCATCGAGTGAGCCGCGCATGTCGCCGATCTTCCCGGCAGTACGAGACTTCTGGGCCTGGCGCAGGCGCTGACTCGTGGCAATCAATTGAGTGAATGCGTCGCGATGTTTCCAGTGCAGTTGATTGACGGCCCAGGCGGAAATTGAGGGCTTTGATAGTGCCTTGACGAGGTTGGCTTCGTTAGCCCGCCCGTCACGTTTCAGCTGCGCGGCAAGAGTATTTCGCGCGCCCGTAAACTCAGCCAGCGGCAGCTTGAACAGTGCATCAACCTCGTCCTCGAGTTTTGCCCTGGTCTCGCTGCCCTTTTTGTTCTTCACTATTTGCACAGAGCTATTCCATCTTTTCCCGGTAATCAGCCACCCACGAGCACGGCCCCGCTTAAAACGTGGGCGCTTTGAAGGAGGCTGCCAGCACGTCCTGGCGTCGAGGAAAGTTAGCGAGCTGTCCGATGGCTGCGATCACAAACAAGATCCAGTAGAGGCGGTTGCCAGTCACAAAAAAATCCAGTAGACCAAGAAGAGCCGCAGTCTCGCTTAACGCCCAGGCAATAATTAAACCTTGCTGGAGCAACTCTACCCGTTGTTGTTCAACTGAACGGGCGAGAAACTTACTTTTGACCACCAGCGAAAGCAGGGTTGTAAAAACTCCTACTCCAGCGAGCGTGAGCGAAAGCATATTGTTCGGAGTTGTGCTTTTCGGTCCAATGAAGAGCGTAAGGATGTAGTAGAGGAGGACACTCAAAAGCATAGAAAACCAAAGCGTGCGCAAAGTGCGAATTCTCGGTTCAATCTTTTGCTCTAACTCTTGTGGAGATGGTTGCACTTGAGATAGTTCTCCTCGTTGAAGTCAGACAGCCGATACAGCAAAGGGTGGTAACTCCGGGCTTTAGGCTCCTTAAACAAGCGAATTCTCTGTCAAAATTCCTTCACAGCGCAACCCCTACGTTTCAGATTTGTGGCCCTGATCGGGCCTGGCTCAAAATCTTCGTACCTTATGAATGAATATTTCTCCCATCAGCGGGATACATTAGGTGTAAGGAGAATGAACGACGCAGTGGCCATCGAAAAATGCAAGGCGGGCGACCGGGATGCGTTTCGCCATCTGGTCGAGCGATACCAGGCCGAAGCATTGGGGCATGCGCGGGCCATCCTGGCCGACCGTGAGGATGCTCTCGACGCGGTGCAAGAGTCGTTTCTGGACGCTTACCAGGCGCTGGGGAAATTCGATGTGTCAAGGCAGTTTTATCCCTGGTTTTACACGATCCTGCGCAATCGATGTTTCAAGCTGGCGGCCGGGCGTAAGAAAAATGTCGGACTTGAACTTGAAGAGGCGTTGGTGCTAGCGCCCGTCAGCGAGGTGGCTCCGGAGGATCGACTTGCCCTTGAACGAGCATTACTTGAATTGTCAGCGGCTGAACGTGAATTGCTGACTCTCCGACATCTGGACGGGCTGTCATACGAAGAGTTGGCGGAACGGTTGGAGATACCCAGGGGCACTGTGATGAGTCGCTTGTATCACGCCCGCAGACGACTACGGGAGAAGTTAGTCAACACTGATCTTGAGGCCAAGGAAACCATCCATGACTGATATCGATTGTGAGAGTGTTCGGGTTGCAGCCATGGCGCTGGCCGATGGCGAAGAGTCTTCGCTTCGCTCGAGTGAAATTGAAGCGCATCTTGTTAACTGTGACGGGTGCCGCGAAGAGATTGAACAGTTTCGAGCTACCAATCAACTTTTTAGTTTGCAGCAGCGGTTGAGTGAGGAAGCAGATCTTTGGCCCACGATTAGCGAACGCCTCCAGGCTACAACGGCCACTACGCGACCGTTTCGCTGGCGAGTGTTGCTGCTCTTCGGCTTACCACTCTTCGGCTACAAGTTTTTCCTGCTGCTCTCCCAGGCTACGCCGAGCCTGTGGTCCAAGATGGTTCCGGTAATTCTTATGATCGCAATCTTTACTTATCTCAAGACAAATCCATTCAAAATAAACTGCGAGCTTACGCTTGAAGAAGAGAGGACTGTATGAGTGGCGACGAACAACATGACCGGGCTGGTGTGGTACTTGGTCAGAAGTACGCTTACGCAACCGCTGCGTTAGTGATGGGGATAGCCTGTTTCGTTAATCTTCTTGGCATGGAGAAAGCGATCCTGGCGATCATTTTTGGCCGCTTGGCCCTCAAGGCTGAGCCGGCTCCCAGGCTCAAAGAACATCGAGAATGGGGCCAGGCCGGGCTAATCCTGGGAGTGCTGCAAGTAGTGCTCATTGCCACGCTGCTGATCATTTTCAGACATGAATTACAGAGCGCGCTTAGTTTGCTCCTAAGACTGCAAGAGGCGAAATAGGTAACGTAGTATGTCTATTCCTAATCGAACCATCGTTGTGTTTGCCTTCGTAGTCATAAGCCTTTCGCTCTGTGATGGCGCTGAAGTCGTGGCTCGGAAAGCACAGCAGCCGAACGAACGGTACCCTTACACAGAGCAAGAAGTATTCTTCCTCAACGCCAAAGATCATGTCCGACTTGCAGGGACGCTCAGCTTACCTTTGTCTCCGGATCCAGTGCCGGCAGTTGTGCTTTGCACTGGATCAGGACCACAGGATCGCAATGAAGCCATGTTCGGGCACAAACCCTTTCTGGTGCTGGCGGATCATTTGACTCGGCTGGGAATTGCGGTGCTGCGAGTGGACGACCGTGGGGTGGGCAAGTCAACGGGAATCTTCAGCGAGGCAACTTCAGCAGACTTTGCGGCTGACGCGCTTGCCGGGCTCGAGTACTTGAAAACGCGTAAAGAGATCGCCCCGGGAAAAATAGGGTTATTGGGCCACTGTGAAGGTGGACTAGTTGCTTCCCTGGCAGCAGCTGCGTCCAGGGAGGTTGCTTTCCTGGTGATGATGGGTGGTCCAGGTCTGCCGGGAGATCAGATAGTTTTGGGACCAGGTGGCGACGACCTGGATGGTGAGTGGCTGAGCCGTGAACTGATAGCGCAGATGCGAGGGGCTCAGGAACGAATCTTTACCATAATCAAAAACGAGAAGGACCATAACCTGGCCCAGGCGAGAGTGAGAAAAGAGGCTGAAGTTTTTCGCTCTATTGCGG
This sequence comes from Pyrinomonadaceae bacterium, assembly GCA_035263325.1. GTDB lineage: Bacteria > Acidobacteriota > Blastocatellia > Pyrinomonadales > Pyrinomonadaceae > PSRF01. The sequence goes on from DATFRK010000233.1 coordinate 12,646, forward strand.
CGCGCATCAGGGTTGAGGCAGCGGCATCACACAGAGAGGCGGCCGAGACTGCAGCCGTGGCCGTCGAGGGTCAGTTACCTCTGTTGCTCTCGCGCTGGTTCCAGTTCTATTTGACGTATGATCCGCGGACCGCTTTGCTGAAGGTCAAATGTCCGGTGCTGGCGGTAAATGGCGAAAGAGATGTGCAGGTCCCCGCTAAGGAGAACCTGGAGGCAATTCGCGAGGCGTTGTCCGTGGGGGGAAACACGGACTACACAGTGTTGCAGTTAGCAAACCTGAATCACCTGTTTCAGACCGCGAGAACCGGAGCCATTTCCGAGTATGACCAGATTGAAGAGACATTCTCCGTGCTGGCGCTGGATACTGTTTCAAGTTGGATTCTCAAGCACACCCAATAGAGAACCCGGAGCGGCAGCGACGGGATGATGCGGTCAACTTACCCATCTTTACAATTGCCGGTTGAGCGCATCATCCCGTCGCTGCCTGCTCCGGGTTCTCTATTGCCGCTTGACTAACAGGGCCTTCACCTTCAGACTCACTGCGCCCGGAATCGATTTCGCACATTCGCTCAACGGATGCTCTAATCCACCGGATATTCTTCTGACAAGGCAACCCCACTCTGCGATGAAACGATTAAACATTCTTCTCTTCCTTTGTGCCGCAATTGTGTGCGTCAGTTGTTCGCGCTTTCATAACGCCGCGACAGACGCGAAAGATGCCCGCTATGTTGTTATCTCTCCCATCTATAACGAGATTATTTGGGCGTTGGGCGCGCAAAACCAGGTGGTGGGTGTCGATCTCTCGACCACGTATCCGCCTGACGTCAAACAGGTGCAGACCGTCGGTTACCATCGGGCGCTGAGTGCCGAAGGAATTCTTTCGCTACATCCAACGGCTGTCATTCACGATAACAACATTGGTCCACCGCAGGTCGTGCAACAACTGCAACAGTTGAATATTCCTATGAAGACGTTCACGGCGAAGAATGATTCATTCGACGGGACTAAAGCCTTGCTGCGAGAGATGGGCGCCTACTTTCACAAAGAGGCGCGGGCTGACGAACTCTGCAAAACACTTGATACTCAGCGCGAGGCCTCGCTGGAAAAAGTCAAGCAATACACGGATCACCCGCGCGTCGCGGTGATACATTTCGGCCGCGCGTCTAACGTCTATCTGGTCGTCGGCAAAGGTGGCGGCGGAGACGGCGGTGGTGTCAGCCAAATGATCGAACTCGCTGGCGGACAAATGGCGGTTGAGAATAAGGGTATGCAGCGGATGGAGTCGCCTGAGATAATCGCGCAGGCGAACCCCGACGTCATCCTCCTGACTGACTATGGTTATGATCGTCTCGGCGGTGCAACCGATCAGATCAAGGCGTTGCCGGGTGTGGCGACGTCAAATGCCGCCCGTAACAATCACATCTACCGAATCGAAGAGAACGTGCTAAATTATTTTGGTCCACGTTCGGGTGAGAACATCGCGAAAGTAGCCGCAATCATTCATCAAAAGTGACGACCCAAAACGGCAGCCGGCGCACACTACTCTTATTGTTAGCTTGTCTGACGCTGCTAGTACTAGTCGCTTCGTTGCGCTACGGAGCTATAGATTTTTCTTTCGCTGACATCATCAAGGCACTCGGATCTTTGATCCCCGGACATCCTGAGCCAACTCTCGACCAGCGGATCTTCCTTGAATTGCGTTTCTCTCGCGCGATTCTCTGCCTGTTAGTCGGCGCCAGCCTGGGTGTCGGCGGTACACTCATGCAGGCGCTCTTCCGCAATCCCATTGTTGAACCTGGACTCGTCGGCACTTCGAGTGGCGCCGCCTTTGGCTCCGCTTTTTTCTTTGTCCTGGGCGGCGCGTTTCACTTCGGCACGAGTCTCTGGAGCCTACCGATTGCCGCCTGCCTTGGTGGCATTGTTTCCACTTACCTCGTCTTTCTCCTGGCCCGGTCGCGCGAGGACGGCCGCAGTTCGATTGTCATGCTGTTGCTGACTGGCCTGGCAGTGAACGCGCTGTTTATGAGTGCTATCGGATTCTTATCGTACATGGCGCGTGATCCCCAGGCGCGCTCGATCACTTTTTGGAGCCTGGGTACCTTGTCAGGCGCCAGTTGGAAAGCAGTGCAGATCGTGGCGATTTCAACCATCGTCGGATCAGTCATTTCGCTGCGCTATGCGAAACAACTCAATGCCTTGATGATCGGTGAAGAAGAAGCGACTTACCTTGGAGTGAATGTCAATCGGCTTAAGTGGATCATCCTATCAGTCAACGTTGTCATTGTGGCTGTTGCGACCGCCTTTACTGGTGTCATCAGTTTTGTCGGCCTTGTTGTGCCGCACATTCTGCGCATGAGTGGCGGGGCAGACAATCGTTTCCTGATTATCGGCAGCGCCTTAACGGGAGCGACGCTCCTAACCCTGGCTG
>DATFRK010000234.1:0-2760 GCA_035263325.1 Pyrinomonadaceae bacterium
TGCAAAACCAGCGGCAACGATAAACATCAGGAGAATTGGCAGGTAGTCGTAGAGCCGAAACTGCATTTCAGACACAACCTTCCGCTATCGAATCCTTAGACCTTCGACAGCGGCCCAAGAGAATGATGCTCAGATACGAGATTGAGAATCATTGTACAAGCCCGATGCTAGTCGAAGTGATCAAGGGTGTCAAGCAACGTTGCTTGCGAGGATCCGAAAGAAAATTTGGTAATTGACCATCAAAAAATGCTTGTGTTACCGTTCATGCAATCCTCACAGACAATGCGATTTTTGAGTTCAACTTGAGAGCATGCAGATCGCTTAGTTGTGATAACAGGATTCAACACTGACATCGAGCATGATGGAGTCGTCTATCATGTGCAGACGGAAGATAAAGGACTCGATACCCCGATAATACTTTCGCTCGTTTATTCGGGCGGCGCCATTCTGGCCAGCAAACGCTCTCCTTACCAGGACCTGATCGCCGAAGGTTACAGCGACGAAGCACTCGCCGAGAGACTAAAACGTCAGCACCGCTTGATCTGTGCGGCTATTCATGGAGGCCGTATCGAAGACCTCAAGCGAATGAGTGGTCGGGGTACAGGTCCACTGGTGCCTGAGATGGTCCCTGACATGACGGCTGAGATAGTTACCGGAATCATGGCGGACCAGGTAACGACGGAGCCAGTCACGGAGCGCTACGAAGAGACGAGTGTTACGCAACTGGAACCCGAACAGCGGGATGAACCCGGGGAAAGCGAAGAAACGCAGCTTGAGCCCATCTATGAGGATGAGGTGGTCGAGCAAGGGCTGGCGCTGACGTTGCTAAATGACCAGGAGTTTCGCTCCGGAGATCAGCCGACCTTAACAGTCTTTGTAAGCGAACGAGCCAGCCGTGGTGACAAGCCACTCAACAACGCCTCAGTTTCGATCAAGATCCTGGGCACAGCCTTTCGTCCTCTCATTTATTCACTCAAGACCCAAAAAGACGGTACCGCTACGGTTACGACGCAAATCCCGCATTTCACTTCTGGCCGGGCAGCGGTGCTGGTAAGAGCAGTCGTCAAAGGTAAGGCTGCGGAACTACGCCGTGTGATTCACCCCGACAGGTGAGGTCTTAAAGTCTTGCAGGTTTACCTCAACGGCGAGAGCCAGGAACTTCCCGAAACAACTTCCTTAGCGCAGCTGGTTGAGCAGCTCGAGTTGGTGCCGCAAAGAATAGCGATTGAGCTAAATCGGGTGGTGGTGCGGCGCGCAGATTGGAGTAGCACAACGCTACGTGACGGCGATCGCCTCGAGATCGTGCATTTTGTGGGCGGTGGTAGTTCACCTGAGCGACTGCCCTGGTCAGTTGGGCTGCGTTAGGATCTCAACGCCCGAGGGTGTAGAGTCGAAGGCAAATTTGAACCTCAGGACTTCTGACTATGTCATCGGCAATCACAGCTACAACGATGGAGAAGGAATTTGTAATCGGCGGACGAGCATTTACTTCGCGGCTAATTATCGGCACCGGAAAATATCGCAGCCACGAAGAGATGAAGCGCGCGCACCAAGCCTCTGGCGCGGAGATGGTTACCGTCGCGGTCAGGCGTGTGCCACTGGATCGAAGCAGTGAATCGTTCCTGGACCACCTCAATCCGTCGCTGCAGATCCTGCCGAACACTGCCGGCTGCTATTCAGCCGAGGACGCCATCCGCACGGCGCGTCTGGCCCGAGAAGCCCTGCAGACGGACCTGCTAAAACTTGAAGTCATCGGTGACCAGACTACTCTTTTCCCCGACAACGAACAGACATTAGAAGCCGCGCGAGTTTTAGTTAAGGAAGGCTTTGTGGTCCTACCCTACTTTAACGACGATTTGATCATGGCCAGGAAGCTGTTAGATGCGGGTTGTCCTGCAATCATGCCTTTGGCTGCTCCGATCGGTTCCGGGTTGGGGGTACAAAATCCTGCCAACCTGCGCATCATGAGGGAACAGTTACCCAACGCGACGATCATTGTCGATGCCGGAGTGGGAACGGCCAGCGACGCAGCCATCGCAATGGAGTTGGGCGCCGACGCAGTTTTGATGAACACGGCAATTGCAGAGGCCAGTGACCCGGAACGAATGGGTGAAGCGATGAAGTTGGCGATTCGGGCGGGTCGCCTGGCGTACCTCTCGGGGCGGATGCAGAAGCGTCTCTACGCGAGTGCTTCGAGTCCAATTGCCGGCACCCTCAAGTAACCTTGGCGTGAGTTATTGATCAATAGGTAGGAAGCAATAATTCTATTGTTGCCTGTTCCCGCATTACTCGCTCGCCCAGCTCAGTGATGCCCACCGTCGGGTACTCTCCTTTACTAACCACCAGACACCCTGACTTAATAAGCGACTCAATATAAAGCTCCACAAGTTCCTGGTTCACATCCCGCAGCAAGCCATAGGTTGATAACTCATTCAACTGCGCTTTCATCACGTTCTTGGCCGCTGAACCGCGGATGGTTCCCACCAGAATCTTTTTGCCAAAGCGGCCCTTCATCCTTTTAGCGCAGGCGAGAATCTTCCGAATTCGCAGCACCTCGTCGGCGGTCAATGATCTGAGGGTGAGCGTCGGTGGTGCGGGAACACTCGCCTGCGACTTTCGGCGTGGATGAAAAAAGATGTCCTCGCTCGGCTGAACCTCAACGGAATAGTTTCTTGGCGCGCAGTTGCCACAGGTACCACCGTTCCGTGAGTGATGTCGATCTCCGAAATAGTCGAGAATATGAGCGCGGTAACAGCGATC
>DATFRK010000235.1:0-2929 GCA_035263325.1 Pyrinomonadaceae bacterium
TGGTGGCCCTGGGTGGGGCGCGCAAATTATGGTTGGAAGGAAGGAACACCAAACGCGCGCGCTGATCGCAGCAAGTTGCAGGAGCTGGCGGAAAAAGGTGTGCCGGTGAAAGACCGGCAGTTTGGTGGCGGCTATTTGCGACCACAGTTCGTCCAGCCGTATCGCTGCCAGAATGTCTTGATTGAAGGTGTCACTATTATCAACTCTCCGATGTGGGAAATACATCCGGTGCTTTGTAAGAACGTTACCGTGCGTCGGGTGAAGATTAGCAGTCATGGACCAAATAACGACGGCTGCGATCCCGAGTCATGCGATGGTGTGTTGATTGAAGATTGTGAATTTGACACCGGTGACGATTGCATTGCCATCAAGTCTGGCCGTAACGCAGATGGGCGGCGGCTCAACACACCTACGCAAAACATCATCATACAAGGTTGCCGCATGAAAGATGGCCACGGCGGAGTTACTGTTGGTAGTGAGATCTCGGGTGGCGTACGAAATCTATTTGCGCAAAACTGCCGCATGGATAGCCCGAATCTTGATCATGGGTTGCGTATTAAGAACAACGCCATGCGTGGTGGTTTACTGGAGAATCTGCACTTCAGAAATATTGACGTGGGCCAGGTCGCTCACGCGGTGATCACCATCGACTTCAACTATGAAGAGGGCGCAAAGGGTGCATTCACGCCTATCGTTCGCAATTTCTTCGTGGATAAGCTACGTAGTTCCAAGAGTCAACATGCGCTGGACATCCAGGGATTGGCCGCGGCGCCGATTAAGGATCTTTATTTATCGGACTGCACCTTTGACAACGTAGCTCAACCAAACATTGTGAAGAATGTCCTGAACGCGAGTTTGCATAACGTGAAGATCAACGGCCAGGAAGTAAAAGAGCTGTAACCGAGACCTATGAGATTAATGAAGACCATCACGCTAGTGCTCCTCCTGCTTGTTTGTCTCGGTGGGACAGTTAGCGGCCAAGCCAAACCCGACCAAACCAAACCCTTGTCCGAGCGCGTCGCTAACACTGCGATGACCGCCATCTGGCGAGATCCGGCAAGGAGTCAGGCGGGCAGGCCGGCGAGGTGGACTTATGAATTTGGCGTGGTCCTGAAAGGTATTGAGAAAGTTTGGCGAAAAACCCACGACGAGAAATATCTCAAGTTTATCCAGCAGGGGATGGACAGTTTTGTTAATGAGGACGGTACGATTCGCACCTACAAACTTGACGACTACAACCTCGACAACATCCAATCCGGGCGCGCGCTACTGACTCTCTACAAAGAGACGCAACAGGACAAATATAAGCAGGCCGCGGCGTTGCTCCGTGAACAATTGAAACAACAACCACGCACGTCCGACGGCGGGTTCTGGCACAAGAAAATTTATCCCTACCAGATGTGGCTGGACGGTCTGTACATGGCCGAGCCGTTCTATGCCGAATATGCGGCGACGTTTCACGATGATGCGGCCTTCGACGATATCGCCAAGCAATTCATCTTGATGGAGCGTCATGCCAGGGATCCGAAGACCGGTTTGCTCTACCACGGTTGGGATGAATCAAAACAGCAGCGTTGGGCTGACCCGGCCACCGGTCACTCGCCAAACTTTTGGGATCGGGCGATGGGTTGGTATGCGATGGCGTTAGTGGACACCCTGGATTATTTTCCCGCCAAGCATCCGCAGCGAGCTGAGTTGATAGCTATCCTTAATCGACTGGCTACGGCGATCGCCAAATACCAGGAACCAAAATCGGGTCTCTGGTACCAGGTGCTTGATAAGGGCGGAGACAACGGAAACTATCTCGAAGCGTCCGGGTCTTGCATGTTTGTCTATGCACTGGCTAAGGGCGTGCGGCAAAACTACTTGGCGAAAAATTACCTGGCTGTGGCGCGTCGTGGTTTCAAAGGGATCCAGGAGCAATTTGTGAAGACCGATGCGCAAGGACAGGTCAATCTCGAGGGAACTGTCGGGGTCGCGGGACTTGGTGGGAATCCCTACCGCGATGGCAGCTATCAATACTATCTGAGCGAGAAAGTGGTGACCAATGATCCGAAAGGTATCGGTGCGCTCTTGCTGGCAAGTAGCGAAATGGAACTATACTAACCGACAAAGAAGATGAGCGACTCAAACCCAGGAATGTTCAAGACCATTGATGCTGGTCGAAGAGGCACATCCTTCGAAGAGGTCGTATCTCAACTTCGGGAGATGATTCACAAAGGCGAGTTGCGTCCTGGCGATCGACTGCCTCCCGAAAGAGACCTGGCCAAACTTCTAGGTGTGAGCCGGCCCACGCTCCGTGCCGGGATCAGTTCGCTTGCGGCGGTTGGTGTACTGCAACCTCGTCGCGGCGCCGGAACTTTCGTCGTTGAAGCGGAAGGTCCGCCCGCGCTGGACAGTAGTCCACTTCGCTTGATGGCCTCGCTGCAACGGTTTACTCCCGCTGAAATGTTCGAAGCGCGCCGTTCTTTAGAGATGGCCATAGCGGGACTGGCTGCGGAACGGGCCACCGGCGATCAAATGGCCTCGATGTCAGAAGAACTCACGGGTATGTTTGCCTCACTTGATGAACCGGAGCAGTTCCTGGTCCATGACATGCGCTTTCACCAGACGGTAGCAGCGGCTTCAGGCAACCGCATCCTGACCGCTTTGATGAACATGGTAGCGACGATTCTCTTCGAGGTGCGCAGTAAGACCGTCAAACGGGCGCGTGACCTCAAGGAGTCAGCCGAGATGCACCGCAGTATCTATCGAGCAATTCGGGACCGAAATCCGGAGGCAGCCCGCGACGCGATGCGCGACCACCTGGTCCTGGCCCAACAAGCGCAGGAAAAAGAAGAAGACAGTTAGGTTCACCTGGTGTTTCTGGCTCGACGTGTAAAAGACGGCCGCAGAGCGGCCAGAGTGTTTATAGCCACTGACATCGATC
>DATFRK010000236.1:0-6047 GCA_035263325.1 Pyrinomonadaceae bacterium
AAGGCTGCGGCCGATGGTATGGAAGCACTCGCCGAGCTATCGAAGCAGTTGAGTCCCAATCCTGCTCGCACTTTCGCCATCACCGGGGCCACGCTCATAGATGGCACCGGCAATACACCGATCACGGACGCCGTCGTCGTCGTCGAAGGAGACCGCATTTTGGCTGCCGGCCCGCGCAGCAACGTCAAGATTCCCCGGGGTGCGAAACAGATTGACGCCCACGGCAAGTTTCTCCTACCAGGCTTGTGGGAAATGCATGCGCACTTCGAACAGGTAGAGTGGGGCCCAATTTACCTGGCCGCGGGTGTAACAACCGTCCGCGACGTGGGCAACGAGTTTGAATTCATTACTTCAGTGCGAGACGCAATCAAAGCTGGAGCGGGACTTGGACCACGAATGTTGCTCGCCGGAATTGTTGATGGCGACAGCCCGTCCGCCCTGGGAGTCATTCGCGCCAACACGCCTGAGCAAGCCAAAGAGGTGGTAAATCGGTATCACGCTGCGGGCTTCCAACAGATAAAAATTTACAGCTCCATCAAGCCGGACATCTTGCAGGCTATCTGCGCTGAAGCGCATCGGCTGGGAATGACTGTTACCGGACATATCCCAAGGGGCATGACGGCGATCCAGGGCGTGGAAGCGGGGATGGACCAGATCAATCACATTCAGTACATCACTCCGTTACTCTTCCCGAAAGGTTTTCGCCCGGTCCCTGGCAAAGCAGTACCAGCAATAGATTTTCAATCCGCGGAAGCGCAACAGGTCCTGCAATTCCTGAAAGCCCACGGCACCGTCATCGATCCGACCATGGTAGTCTTTGAGTGGATCATGCATTCAAATGCTATCCCATTTGCGAACCTCGAACCGGGAGTGAGCAAGCTACCGGAAGCACTGGCCGCGCCCATCAAAAACAGCGGTGCGCCAGCAGAGCAGGCCGCGATCATGGACTCTGTCTTGCAACGTTATCTTGATACCGTCGGGGCTTTGCATCGCGCTGGCATTCCGATTGTCGCGGGAACAGATCAAGTGGTGCCGGGCCACAGTGTGCATCGCGAAATCGAACTTTACGTGAAGGCCGGTTTCACACCGCTGGAAGCAATTCAAGCGGCGACTATCGTGCCTGCGCGAGCGATGAAACTTGATAAAGAAGTGGGTACAGTCGAAGCTGGGAAAAGAGCCGACTTGATTATTCTTGACCGGAATCCTTTGACAGATATTAGCAACATACGCTCAGTTGAGACGGTGGTGACCGGTGGGCGAGTTTTTGCGTGCGCCCCACTGTGGACTAGCGTTGGCTTTAAGCCTTAGAACGATCCACAGATTACGCAGATTGCACAGAGGTTTGTGAGACAGGCCAGTTGTAGTTTTCGCTGCCTGCGCCACAGTCTTTTGCGGAGGGAGTTAGAGTGAAGCTCAGATGAAGAAACGACCACTGCTAGTCATAATCGTTAGTTGGATATTTATTGTTGCGGGAAGTGTGGGGCTCGTGTATCACACGTTGCCGTTGTTCCAGGGACAGGCCGTTGATATGGGAAGGGGCGGCACCGTTGACACGCTCGTCATCTCGTTCGTTCGCGTGTTGGCCATCTTGGCCGGTGTCTTCATGCTACGCGGGCACAATTGGGCACGGTGGCTGGCTGTGGCCTGGGCTGCGTTCCATGTGATTGTGAGTATCTGGCACACACCGTTTGAGGTGGTGATGCACATCGTGGTGCTCTTAGTGGTGGTGTACATCTTGTTCCGCCGTGCGAGTGCAGAATATTTCGCCTCCCCCTGAGCGGCAGGAAGCGCCGCTATTCTATTGGTTTCCGCTCTGTAATTTCTGAAAGCTGAGGTCCGGCACCGCGAACGATCGTGAGAGAGTAAGGCGGTAAGGTCAAGGACGGTGCTGTGGCCAGGTTTTGGCGTCGATGTTCTGGTGGCAGATCCCTGGTTGGTCTGTAGTCTGCATTCAGTTCGTATTGTTTGTGGGAATACTGGTAAACATCGACGAGCCCATCGAATTGAGCACCTGCTTTATCAAAGTTTAGCTTCACTTCAGACTCTGTGGTGGAACTCTTGTTGATCAACATAATGGACCACAACTTGTCCGGACGGAGTACCGCATAGGCGTTGATAAGTGGATCCTCACTGGTTACGCGATACAGTTCGTGCACTCCATTGCCAGGTTGAGTCCATTCGTGAGTTAACAGGATTGCGCCATAATAGGTCGGCATCCGGTAGGCGATCCCGCCGTTATTGCTCGCGAGGAAAAGCATATTGTTGCCGTGAGAGCACTTGGCGTCATCCAACACCACGTTGGGTTCGTAGCCGTAGAGAAATGTTTGCTCGCCGCCGAGCGAGAGAAAATGTGCGACCGCATCGGCGTTGAGCAAGGCTCCTTCCAGGTCCATCTGGGCCCGCCCACCATAAGCTGAGTAACCGTATTCGGTCATTAACCAGGGAATATTCTTGCGCTTGTCGGCGGCGCGCAAGGGAGCCAGTGAGTCAGTCAGGAGTTCGGTGGCTTCCTGGAGTTGCGGGGCGGTCGGGGCGCATACATCGTCAAAGGGATACCACTCGAATGAAGTGAAAGTGAAGTCAGCGAGATGTCCATGCGCGTCGAGATAATTGATAAAGCGTTGCAGCCAATTGTCTTTGCCCGGAGCTACGTCCTGAAAACTTGGACCACCCAGCTGGACCCTTGCGTCAACTGCATGCAAAGCCTGGGCAAATTGTATGTACAGCGCGGCACAGTCCTCCGGTGAAGCAAACTGTCCATCAGCCTCCTCGCCCAGCTCCATCCGTTCGACTCGATAGCCACGCGCTTTCAGATACCGCAGTTCCGCCGCCGCGCTTTCCGGCGTGTCGTAGAGCAACGAGACCGGAGTCAGCATCGGCAGGTGATTTGTCAGGCCACTTCTGAAGATCCGATCAAACCCCGGTTGCTCTACTAACGGATCCTTATCACTGGCGCGATGCCAGGGATCAGTCGAGGAAACGTAGATCGGAGTTTGCAAGGTTTTGTCAGCGGCGTGGCTAACTTCATCTTGAAATCGTTGTTCATTGTCTATGGTTCCCACGCCAACTTCACGCACTGCGTAACCGAGACGATCACGAACATCGCGCGAGTTTCGCGCGGAAGTGTGGGAGCTTTCATTGAGCAGCACGCGAACGAAACGAGTGTTAACAGCTGTGGCGGAAAGGAGGATTTCTACTTCGCCACCCTTGCCGTTTTCGACGTGACCATTGGCAAATGTATGCCACTGGTCCGGAGGCGCCTGGACCACTTCGTCAATGTTCTCGAAGGCACCAAACTGCACCTCGTAGTTGACCGCGAAGGGATTCTCCCACGACAGGCGGATTGCGTTGACTGGACTCTGCTTGCCCAGATCGACCAGGATCCACTGCGGTTGACTCGGGTTTGGTAGATTCGTGAAGTGTTGATCGAGATAAGGGTTGCTCTTCCAAAAACTTTTGCTGTCGCCATCGTCAAGCCGTGAGTAGCCATTGTCGTTGGCCTGATCGTGAGTGTTACCACGGCGCGGCAGATGATAGCCATAGCTGACGGCAATCGGCCCACGCTTCACACTGGACGTAAAGTAACCAGTCTTGTTTGGTTCGCTCCAGCTGCCGTTGGGGTTCCAGTGCCAGGCCTCGCCGGCTAGTTCAGTACGGAGTCGATAACTGATGGGCTTAAACCCGGCAGACAACATCTGTTTGACGTTTGCCGGGCTCAACATCTCATCGATCTCGCCTTTCTCGTGTCCGTCAATGGCGGCGCCGAAAGCATGCGCGGGAACAAACTGAGCCCGCGGTTGCGACAAGTCGACGGTTAAGAGGGTCAATCGTATCGCCGGGGTGGAAAAGAGCGAGGGCAGAACAAGGATTAACGTTAGGAGTATGCAGCCGTAAGTTCGCACTACTAAAAGTATAAGTCAAACAAACTTGACGAATCATTCACGCCCGACCAGTAGTCTGGGTTCTGCCCTGTCGGTCGGTGTGAGCTACGTAATCTGTGGCTTAGAGGTAAACCCTTTCGGCAGCGCGGATAGCTCGGAAACGCGCAAAGGCCTTTCGTTGATCTTCCAATCCCAACACGGATTTGATGCTGCTACCACGATAAGCGTGGGCAAACATTTTCGGCGCATGCCGCAGGATGAATAACGGGTTGCGCAAAAGGGCCACAGGCATGTGCCGGCTCTTCATGCCCCGCTCGGCCTGCCAACGCATGAACTCAACTTCCTCGGCCGGCAGATGTTCAGTTCTAACTACCGCTGTTGTGCCGTCGTACTCCTCGAGCTGCTCGTTCACGATCAAGTCACGATCGCGAAAGTCTTTAGTCATCGGTGTACGAGGATAAGGGGTAGGGTGTTGAATGTAGGGCCAGTCGACATAGCGCCTGGCAAATTCCAGGTTGGCTTCGATCGATTCACGTGTATCGTCGGGGTTACCAACGATTAGTCCACCGATGACGTACATTTTGTTACGGTGGAGATACTCGATAGCTTTGAGCGTGGCATTGCCGACGCGGTGTCCGTTTTGACGGGTAGCATTCTTTGAGCTGGCGCGCAGGAACTTCAGGTCGTCTTCAAGGATGTTTTCGATGCCCAGGAACACATAGCGGAAGCCGGCGGCCCGCATCAGCGGCGCCAACTCATCACCATGATCCGCGATCGATGAGGTCATCGCCTGGAGCGTGTAGTCGATCGAGTTGAGACCAGCCTCCTTAATGGCCCGGCACAAGGCCGCAAAACGCTTAACGTTAAGAGTGATGTTGTCATCGACGATGAAGATCGCCCGGGCGCCGCGGTCGTAGGCATCGCGAATGTCAGCGAGCACGCGCGCAAAATCATAAGTGTGAAAATTACGGCCGCGCATTTCAATTATCGAACAAAAGCTACAGTCGAACGTGCAACCGCGAGAAGTTTCGATCACGTCAACCGGCTGGCCCATCATCGTGTAACCTTCGAGCACGCGCGCGCCCCGATTGGGCGGTCGAATCTCACCGCTGTCCAGGGTGTTGACACTGCGATTTGGATTCTCCTGGAAGTTATCGCCGCAGCGGAACGTAAGCCCGGTTATGCGATCGTATCCAGCCTGGTTTTCGATGGCGCGCAGCAGTTCACGGAAAGTTAGTTCGCCTTCACCGCGCACAATAAAATCAATACCGCTCTTTGCTTCAGTGTAGGCTTCGGGAGCAAGGCTCGGATCATAGCCACCCACAACTACTCGTACTTGTGGTAAGAGGGAGCGCACTAAGTCGATGATCTTCAGTGCGGTCTTGCGTTGAAAAGTCATCACCGATAGGCCAATGAGGTCAGGCTTATACTCGCGCACGAGTCGCTCAACGGTTTCGCGCACGCGCCGTTGGACCAGGATCAGGTCGGCGATTGCTACCTGGTGATGAGGATCTATATTTCCAGCCAGCGAAGAGAGAGCGCCATTTGGCATTCTTACAACCAGCGCTGGCATGTGTTCAAACGAATCGGGCATTGAGAGCAAAAGGATATTCATTATCAGAACTGCTTTCGGGAGAGGTATGAATTATCAACAGATGGCCAGAGGGGAGCGAGGCAGTATAGTCCGGGCGGCGTTGCGGCTTCCAGCAACAAGGTGGCGCTCTTCAAGAGGTGGGATTCTCTTCCGAATAAGTGTAGAAGTTTTTTGTTGCCGGTCAGTGGGTGGGATTGAGCAGCAGCTGGGTCTTACGCGTGCTACCAGCTCAGTGCCCCTCAGATCCTCTGGCAAGTTTGCATTGATGTCTTGACCCCTTTGCCATTAGAGTGAGTGAACTGTCCGACCGAAGAACGTTGATCACCCGACTAAGCCCCAACGCTCGATGATCTCGCAGACCATTTCACACTACCGGATTCTTAAGAAACTCGGTGCGGGTGGCATGGGCGAGGTGTACCTGGCTGAAGACACAAAGTTAAATCGGAAAGTCGCGATCAAGTTCTTGCCATCTGAGTCCAGTGCTAACGAACGAGCTCGCAAGCGTCTCCTCAGAGAAGCGCAAGCCGCCGCAATCTTGGACCATCCGAACATCTGCGCCATCTACGAAGTAA
>DATFRK010000237.1:0-6264 GCA_035263325.1 Pyrinomonadaceae bacterium
TGGTTAAAACGATCTGGCGGTAACTTTACCCCTGGCGCATGGCTGCCGGTCCGGTAACCCAACTCGACGAAGGCGCCAAATTCGTTAATCGTGAAAAAGTGCTTCACTCGATCCGAGAGACGTTCAGCCACATAGCCTGCATATTCACCAAATGCTTTCGACGTATCGCGTGACTCCCAACCACCACCGTTGTCCTGCAATGGCTGCGGTAGATCCCAGTGATACAAAGTGGCAAAGGGCTGGATTCCATTGGCAAGAAGTTCATCAACCAGTCGATTGTAAAAGTCGAGGCCTTTAGGATTCGCTGCGCCGGCACCCTGCGGGAAGACGCGCGGCCAGGCGATCGAAAAGCGATAGGACCTTACTCCCAGCGCCTTCATCAGCTGCACATCTTCCTTGTACCGATGATAGTGATCGTCTGCGACGTCGCCGGTAGCGTTGTTGACTGTCTTTCCCGGCGTGTGGGAAAAGGTGTCCCAGATCGACGGACCACGGCCATCTTCATTTACCGCGCCTTCAACCTGATAGGAAGCGGTCGCTGAACCCCACAGAAATCCTTTGGGAAATTCGCGACCGCCGGCAGCGGGATTACTACTTTCAATCTTAGCTCCCGGTAAAACACTGCCGCTGATCGCCCTGGTGGTCGTGGACGCTACAGCAGCAGTGCCTGCGATCCTGGCAAAGGTACGTCTGGAAATCTTCTTACTCATTAAGGTGAACTCCTCTTTTGTTCGTTTGTTTTTAAAATACCGACATCAGTTCAAGGCAACATAAAACTTAGGCGATGGTCCAACGGCCGGCGACCAAACGCATGTACACGCTGGTAGTTGTCGACCAGCTTGAAAAAATCAGTCCACATTTGTTGTTCATCAACATCCGTGATCCAGGTGACTGTTTGATCAGTCTTTACCTGCTCAAAGGTCATATTGTCCTTCATTCTCGGCCGCGGTAACTCGTGGCTCGAGGTCATACCCAGGACGTAGGCCAGCGTGATGTCGTCCCAGATGACCCAGGGCTTGGAAAAGTCGTCGACCCTGAGTGGCTTGACGTAACGGAAGTACCACGCCTGGTACTCATCCCACAGCCAGGCACCGATTGCCCCCCGCTTTTCTAGCTTTTCTCGCGCCTGGGCAAACGTCAGCGACAGGCTCGCGCGACAAACTTTTCCCGGCCCGATCACCAACGGAACGCGCGAATTTAGAATGACTTGCACCGCGGCTACGTCGTTAGCGACGTTGAACTCTTCCCCTCCCTGTTCATCGTTGAAGCCCATTTGGATTACTCGAATTCGTTCAACGATTGAAGGATCAGTGAGAATCGCTGAGGCGATGTCGGTGGCCGCGCCGATCATCAACACCGTGAGCGGATTCTCTTTCGAGAAACGCTGAGATGTTTTAACCAGGAAATTTACTGCCTGACTTGCGCGTGGCGTACTAATATTCGCTAACGGCAGGTCCGCCCCGGCAATCAGCGGCGGATGACGCTTCATTCCCAGTCGATTCTCAACGACATCAACCAGGATGCGATAGGACGTATGACCAGCAGGCGCTGCTATCGTCGGCGCATGTACCGACATCACGCCTAACACCTCGAACCTCGGCTGCAACAAGAGATAGGTGATGGCCCATTGATCGTCGATTTCATTGCCGACATCCGTTGACAGGACGACGGGGATCTTCTTGACCGGAGCAGCAAACACGGAGCTGACAGCACAAATGACGAGTATGAGCAAACAAAGCAGGTGCACTAATGGTCGCATAATTCCGCTGGATATGTGTGTGAGGTAATTTGCGGCAAGTCTCGGCGCGATCTCTGCGTCGTGACTCTGCGGTAACCGACTCATCGCAATCGCTCTACCGCAGAGACCGGGGAGACGCCGAGGTTGCGCAGAGAAGAGTATCAGTACTAACTGTTGTGTTCGGGATGTGTGCAACCAACGAAGTCTTTCAGGTAGGCGTTACCTTTGTAACGCAACTCCTGGTGAATACCGATTTGCGAAGTGTAGTAACCATCTACCGTCAGTCCCTTTATGGCAATGAAGAAACGCTCCTCGATGGTCTTAGGCGAATACTCATTCTTGCTAATCTCCTTCAGCAGCGACACCTGCTGCTGCGTATTCGCTGCAGCAAACGTCACTGCAAACTTCTTCTGACACAACCTGTCCACCGCCGCCAGGCCATCGCGCCATAACGTTTTGGTCTCATCGGGCGAGTCGCTCACCATCAAATCTATAAAGCCAGGAACGCCAGATTCCTTTGCTCCCGGTGAATGCTCGTCGGTCGGAATGATTAGGTCGGAGATGACAGTGATGGTCGCTATCTCTGGAGCGGTAAAGAAACGCAGTGGCGCCTGGGCCTCAACCACTGGCTCCATCCCGTGATGTTGGTGTTGGCCGAGAACTGGCGGTGCACTCACGGCCCCGACGCCAACCGCAATAATTTTGAGCGCCGTGCGGCGACTGATTGTGTCGTCGTCAGACATAGTTATAGTGTTGCTTAAGCTAATTACGCCCTGTTTGAACGTTGGTAGATGCGAGCAAAAGTACCGCGCGATAATCCCCTCAGCCTCACAAAAAGTCAATTACTTTGCTTTGATCTACTGGAAACGTGCCGTTTGCATTCTCGGTGCAACCTCCGTGTCCTCCGTGTCTCTGTGGTGAGATATAGCCTGCGATGCTGCTTTGACCTGCTCCGCAGGCTTCAAGAACTCTTGCGACGAAGCCGATCACTGTCGGTCTACCACAGAGCCACAAAGAGCACGAAGGTTGCACAGAGAAAAGCTATTAAATTTGGCAAAATTCTTGCCCGACGTTTTCAGCCTGTGTTATGGTGCCGCCCACCTAACACAAGCATTCAGCAATCCAATTCAAACTCGTTCGGCGGAGATTATCTTTGGCAGCAGCAAAGAGATACGACGCACTGATCATTGGCTCTGGCGCGTCTGGCGGCATGGCTGCCAAGGAGTTGACCGCCCGAGGGTTTGAAGTACTCGTACTGGAAGCCGGGCCTCCTGTTAATCCCCAGCGCGACTTCTCTTCTCACACCTGGCCTTATCAAATCATGTATCGGGGCTTCGGGCCGCCGGGCTGGAAACAACAGGAGCAGTGGATGCAGGACACCGCCTCCTATTACAGCCGTCACTTCTACGTCAAAGATTCAGAGCATCCCTACACAACTGATCCGGGCAAGCCATTTATGTGGGTCCGGGCCCGTATCGTTGGGGGGAAGACATTGCATTGGGGACGTCTCAGCTGGCGCCTCTCGGATCTTGATTTCCACGCCGCGAGTCACGACGGGTTTGGTGACGATTGGCCCATTAGCTACGCCGATGTTGCTCCTTACTATGATCGCGTTGAAGAGTTTATTGGCGTCAGTGGTAATAAGGACGGACTGCCACACGTGCCCGATGGTCGATACATGCCGCCGATGCCGATGACTTGCGGCGAACAACTGCTGCGCAAGGGAGCCGAGAAACTCGGCCGGCGAGCGATCACAATGCGCGTAGCCATGCTCACCGGGCAACCGAAGCCGTTCATGAAGGGCCGCCGCAAGTGTCACTACTGTGGTCATTGCGGCGACGGCTGCGACGTCAATGCGATGTTCAATTCGGTCGCCTCGACGCTGCCCATAGCCGCTGCTACGGGTCGTATGACTCTGCGTCCGAACTCCATCGTCCGCCATATCATCACTGACACTAACACGGGCAAGGCTACCGGCGTCGCCTTCGTTGATCGCATAACCCAGCAAGAGGGCGAGGTCTTCGGCAAAGTGATCATCGTGGCTGCCTCGACCCTGGAATCCACGAGAATCCTTTTCAACTCCAAATCCAGACAACACCCTCAAGGGCTTGGGAATAGTTCGGGAGTACTCGGTCATTACCTCGTCGATCATTTCGGCGGGATCGGTGCCGCGGGTTTTTTCCCTATTCTCGCCGGCCGCGATCCGATCAACGAAGACGGTAAGGCAACCGGTATATTCATTCCGCGTTTTCGCAACCTCGACGCCAAGACGAAACATTCCAAGTTCTTGCGCGGCTACGGTTTCGAGTGCGGTTCCGGTATCAGCATGTTCCCCGGCATGGCTCGTCGCCTGATCAGCGGCTTTGGTCCGGAATACAAGAAACAGGTTCGTCGCTACTACACCGCCCCGGTGGGAATGACGGTGCGTGCTGCAATGCTGTCGCGCTTTGAGAATTACACCGAGCTCGATCCTGATGGCGTGGTCGATGCGTGGGGCATTCCGGTCTTGAAGATGCACATTCAGTATTCGGACAACGAACGCGAGATGGCCAAAGATGCAGCCGAAACCAGCGAAGAGATGCTACGTGCCGCCGGCGCCGAAGTTGTCTCCACCGGGGGACAAATGACCGCGCCCGGTCGCATCATCCACGAGTTGGGCACGGCGCGAATGGGTAACGATTCACGCACGTCAGTGCTGAATAAGTTTAATCAGATGCACGATGTGAAAAATGTCTTCGTTACTGATGGCGCGAGTTTTGTCGCTTCAGCCAACCACAACCCGACGCTGACGATCTTGGCCTTGACTATACGCGCCTGCGACTACCTCGTAGACGAATACAAGCGCGGCAATTTGTGAGCACTTCACGCATGCTTATACAGCGCAAGAAACAGACGCCGGATCCAGCGACCGCTACCCAAACCAAGTTGCACTCGATTCACGGATTGCTGCGCGGGCGTGCTTTTGAAGGCCAGTTTGTAGCTCGCGCGAAAACTTATAGGTTTGCCTTTAATCCGACCACGGCGGCAATCGTCGATCAGAAATTAACCTTGAGTGGCCGACTGCGCCTAAACTCATCGCAAGGCGAGCAGGTGGTGTTGGAAAACGTTAACGCAAAATTACTCGCCACCCAGGGCGGAGTTGGTGGTTCTCCGGTGCGGCGGCAGCTGCTCACTGGGACAGCACAGACCGCTCAGACGTCAACGTCCGAACAAAAAATGGAACAGGAGCGAGGTCCTGAGACGGAGTTACAACCAGGTCTTCACGCCTTTGAATCACCAAAATCAGATTCCCTAGGCAGACCAAATGTGGAGTCAACTGATACTCAAGCTTTCGTTGGCGTGCTCTACTTTCAGTTATCACCGCTCTCCAGCCAGGCCCTGCGTATTCCGTTAGATATGAGCGCGGTGCAGCTGAACGGGCGGCTGGCTCCAACAGATGACGTTGCGCGAGATTTGCAGCTTGTGTTTTCCGACCTGGTGTTGGCCCTGGGTGGCAAACAACCCGACGAGAGTACAGTCCAGCAAAACCTGGAAGTGTTGAATCGTATCTTTAAGTCGTGAAGAACTCACAGATCAGAATCGAGATCGTGGGGCGCGACGAGTTCTGGAGTAACGCAGTCCTCGTCGAATGGTCGCATCAGCATCCGGAACGAAAGCTGATAACGCAGGCGGACCATTCCTATTTGATCCCGGCCAGTTGGCTCAATGATCTTAACCAGATCGCGGCCAATTGTTTTGCGAAGATCGTAGTGGCTCCGGAGGATCCCAGCAGACGTTCATGGTTCAGACAGTTTCTTCCCTTTACCGGCAACAGCGAGGACTAATCGTATCGATGACGAACAAATACTTTTTCCTGCCTCTGTTTTTGCTAATCGTCTCTGGCACCGCGGTAGTCAAACCGAAATGGCAAGTTCTGTTTGATGGGAAGAGTACCGCGTCGTGGCATGGGTTTCGCCGCGACACCTTTCCGGCAAAGTGTTGGGTCGTCGAGGATGGCGCGCTCAGGACTGTCGCTGGTTGCGATGAAGCGGATCGGGTCGACATCGTTAGCAAGGAAAAGTACAAGAACTTCGAACTGGAGTTAGAGTGGAAGGTTGCGCCGGGAGCAAATAGCGGCATCATCTATCTCGTCTCCGACGACGAGGACCAAACGTGGAAGACTGGTCCGGAGATGCAGGTGTTGGATGACGAGAAACATCAGGATGCCAAAGACCCAAAGCGATCAGCCGGTTCGCTATACGACTTGATCGCACCAACCGGAAAAGTGCTGCGCCCCGTCGGTCAATTCAACAAGGCCCGCGTGGTCGTCAATAACGGGCACGTCGAACATTGGCTGAACGGCACGAAAGTGTTGGCCTATGATTTAACCAGCGAGGCCACCAGGCAAATAATTGCGCAGAGCAAGTTCAAGACGTTTACTCGGTTTGGGCTAAACACGGAAGGTTATATCGCGCTGCAGTATCACGGTGACGATGTTTGGTTTCGCAACGTGCGGATTCGGGTTCGATGATTTCAGATCCCACGGG
>DATFRK010000238.1:0-3832 GCA_035263325.1 Pyrinomonadaceae bacterium
ACAACTATTATGGGAAATCGCGTTAGGCGCCGCTAAGACGGAACGTCCGCTGGCGCAAGAATGCCTCGAGCGGTTTCCCAACAAGGAAGAGAAAATCATCGCCGCTTTAAGCAGCAGGCAACAGGAGGTTCGCTTAGCGGCTGCGCAATGGTTGACAGCGTTGGACCACAAAGGCGCGATACCGGCGATGCGCCAGGCACTGGCGAAGGAAAAGAGTGAGGGCGTCAAGGATGAGCTGATCAAGGCGTTGGAAGTGTTGGGAGTGAAACTTGAAGAGCTACTCGATCTCGACAAGCTCGACCAGGAAGCTGAACGCGGTCTTAAGAAAGGTATACCAAAAGATCTTGAGTGGTTTCCGTTTGCTCAACTGCCAGCAGTTACCTGGGAGGATTCGGGCAAGCCGGTACCCAAAGAGATCCTTCATTGGTTTCTAGTGCAAGGTCATAAACTCAACAGCGCTGAGGCAAATCCTACGTTGCGCCGCTACTGTTCCCTGTTTCGTAAAGATGAGCGGGAGAAGTTGGGAAGGTTTGTGTTGGAGGCCTGGATTGCACAAGACACAAAGCCCAAGTTCTCGGCAGATGAGGCTGCAGCCCAGGCACAAAAAGATGCCCAACAGATGGCGGCGATGGCCAAGCAGTATCCGCAGTACTACCCAAACTTCGACGAACAGCGGGCCTATCAAACGAGTTTCAATCGCCTGGTGACTCAACCAGAAGGTTCGCAAACTGCTACCAAAGGCATTCTCGCGCTTGCCGGCGCCTGCTGCAGTGGCGAGGCAGCAGCCATAGTGCATCGTTACGTCAAGCAGTGGTACGGCTATCGCGGCGCCCAGTGCAAAGCGCTGTTACAAGTACTCGCCTGGATCGACCACCCGAGTGCTACGCAAGTAGTCTTGTCGGTGGCCAATCGTTTTCGCACCAAGGGTATCCAGGAGGAAGCGCTAAGACAGTGTCAACTGTTGGCGGAACGTAAAGGTTGGACACTCGATGAACTGGCGGATCGAACGATTCCCAGCGCCGGGTTTGATGAAGCAGGGAACCTGGATCTCGATTATGGCCCACGTCAATTCAGTGCGACTCTGTCGGAGACAATGGCAATCGTCGTTACCAATCAAGACGGCAAAACGATCGCATCCTTGCCAGACCCAAATCAGTCTGACGACGCGGAGAAAGCCAAACAGGCAAAGGCGGCACTGGCCACCGCGCGAAAAGAAATGAAGTCGGTGCTCACGATGCAACGTGATCGTCTTTACGAGGGACTTTGCACTCAACGAAGCTGGCGCTTTGAAGATTGGGATACGTATCTACGGCAACATCCGATCGTCGGCCGTTATTGCCAACGCTTGATCTGGGTGGCCTATGACAACGACAAAGCGATTGCCTCCTTCCGGCCACTGGCCGATGGCACTCTGACGAACACCGAGGATGACGAAGTAAAGCTTAGCCACGACCTTACTGTGCGCCTGGGACATGACGAAACAGTGGAGCAGGACGACCGTAGCGCCTGGCTGCAGCACCTTTCGGACTACAAGATCGAGCCTCTCTTTCAGCAGTTCGGCAAACAGACCTTTACTTTGCCAGACGACCTGAAGGAAGCAACTGAGATCAAAGACTTTTTAGGTCATATATTAAAGGCCTTCTCGCTTCGTAACCGGTTGACACGTCTGGGCTACACCCGTGGTGCTGCACAGGACGCCGGTTGGTTTTACGATTATCGGAAGACATTTCTGAGTCTTGGGCTGGAAGCGGTTATTGAATTCACTGGGAATGGATTGCCGGAAGAGAATCGCACCGTGGCGTTGCGGCGACTCTTTTTTGCTCGCAAGATGGAGAGCGGTGGTGGACCATCGTTTAGCGAGGAGTTAGCGTTGGGAGAGTTGCCGCGCGTGCTCCTGTCTGAGTGTTGGAACGATATGCGGATGGCTGCCGCTGAAGGACCAGGATTCGCCGCCGATTGGGAAAAGCAAACGGAGATGTGAGATGACCACGGACATAGCGGGGCACCGCGCCTTACGACCACCGTGTGAGATTTTGTTTGCTGACGAACTGGCAGCTCTCAAAGCAAGCGACACGGGCAAGAAACCGGAAGGGTGGGTCCTCTCTCCGCAAGCGGTGCGCACCTTCATCGTTGGGTCCAACGAGAAAAAGTTGAGCGGGCAGTCGCTCGCCGTCGGCCGGAAGTTTTACGGCGACGATGCGTTGATCGATCGTTGCATCGTTACGTTGTTGGGTAATCGCGGCCTGCTGCTCGTCGGTGAACCAGGTACCGCGAAGTCGATGCTTTCTGAACTCCTCGCTGCAGCGATCTCCGGCGTGTCCACCAAAACGATCCAGGGAACCGCAGGCACCACCGAGGATCAGATCAAATATTCCTGGAACTACGCGATGCTGCTCGCCGAAGGTCCAAAGCCTGCTGCCCTTGTGCCCTCTCCTATGTACACGGCGATGAAGCAAGGGTTGATTGTGCGCTTCGAAGAGGTGACGCGCTGTCAGCCGGAAATTCAGGACTGCCTGATTAGCATCATGTCTGACAAGGTGCTGCATGTGCCCGAACTTGCCGGCGACGCAGCCACACTCTTCGCGGAAAAAGGTTTCAACGTCCTGGCGACTGCGAATATTCGTGATCGCGGCGTACACGAAATGTCGAGCGCGCTGAAGCGTCGTTTCAATTTCGAGACGGTCAATCCGATCAGTGAGCGGAAGTTGGAAATAAAACTCGTTACCGAACAGACTGAAAGCTTGTTGCGTGAAGCGGGAGTTCCAGTGACGTGTCCTGAGGACGTGATGGAAGTGTTGGTGTCGACGTTTCAGGATCTGCGTTCCGGGGCTGCAGTGGATGGCACGGTGGTGGAACGTCCTTCGACGGTGATGTCCACGGCCGAGGCGGTGGCGGTCGGTTTCTCGGCGGGACTTGAGGCTCACTATTTTGGGGCCGGAACGATGGATGGATCACACATCGCGCGCCAATTGTTAGGGACGGTGCTGAAAGACAATCCCGAAGATGCGAAGAAACTGCGGCAGTATTTTGATGTGATAGTTAAGGCCCGCGCCAAGAAGAGTCGCGCCTGGCAAACTTATTGGGACGCGCGCAAGTGTTTGGATCGGTGAGTTGAATAATGTGAATGACCGCCATTGAAGACATCTCTGAATTGGACCAGGTTCTTGAAGCACTCAACACTGATGAGTGCATCTACTTTCCCATTCGTCATCACAGTCCTGCCTGTGCCTGGCACCTCGCCCGCCTAATCCGAGAAGAAAGACCGGCAGTTATTCTCGTCGAAGGCCCAATCAGTTTTACGCCACTCATCCCCACTCTTCTCGACCCGGCAACCAAACCACCAATCGCGATCTATACCCACTTCATCGACACGGGACGCAAACTCTACAAACCGGAGACCAACGAACTTGACCTGGGGCCAGCTAGATTTGCCGCTTATTATCCTTTTTGCGAGTACTCACCGGAGCTGGTTGCCTTGCGCGTCGGTAAGGAAGTGGACGCGCAACTTCGCTTTATCGACCTCGACTACGCCGATCAAGTCCTGGCGGAACACTCCAGCAAAGAACAGTTGGCGAAGCCACGGATTGAATCGCTGATGCAGGAAAGTCACCTGCAACGCAGTACTTACCTGAATGCGCTGGCGCAACGCAGTGGCTGCCGCGACTTCAATGAGATGTGGGACCATCTCTTCGAAGCTAACTTCCAATCGCGATCTACCGAATCGTTCATGCATGAGCTCGCGACCTACTGCTTCTTCGCTCGTCGCGACACCAGCGCCAACTTACTTACCCTGGACGGCACCACGGCCCGCGAAAAAGCAATGGCCGACACG
>DATFRK010000239.1:0-9829 GCA_035263325.1 Pyrinomonadaceae bacterium
ACTTGCCGGAGTCTGGGGTCAGCAGTTTACCGGTCCAACGAACCGAGAAGCCATCTTCAGGAATACCCGGTCCCGGACTAAATGCGCCCCAGTCGAAGTTCAGATCTTTATCCGTTCTCACCAGTGTCGGATCTCCCTTAAGTTCACGATTATTGAAGTACTCGCCTTTTAGCCCACCAGGAAAGGCCACGGCAGATACGGGTTCGACGATCACACCGGGCGCATAGAGTCCCGCTGAGTAGAGCACATTGGTTGCTGGCGAGACCTTGGCGCGAATTCCAGCTAATGGGGTCACATATTTCGTGGGCTGACCATTGTAATTGCCCAGCAGGACTCCGAGATTGTCGGCTGATGGTCCAATGACGGCGATCGTCTTCAGATCTTTCTTGAGTGGTAAGGTTTGGTTCTGATTCTTGAGCAGGACGATCGATTCCTGGGCCGCCTTGAGCGACAACTGCCGGTGTGCTTCAGAGTCGTTTTCGGAATAAGGAATCTTTGCGTAGGGAACCATTTCTGGTGGGTCAAACATGCCGAGCTTGAAGCGTGCGGTCATGAGACGTTTGACTGCGGTATTGATTTCGTCTTCAGAAATTAGTCCGTCTTTAACGGCCTGGACCAGCGAGCGGTATTCGCGGCCGCAGGTGAGATCAGTGCCCGCTTTGACCGCTGCGGCGGAGGCTTCACCTTCAGTCTTCAGAAAATGATGGCGCAGGTAAATATCGTCGATAGCGCCACAGTCAGACACGACGTAGCCGCCAAAACCCCACTGGCGCCGCAAGATGTCGTACAACTCTTTGTTGGTGCAACAAGGTTCAGTGTTCGTGCGGTTGTAGGCACACATCACTGATTGAGCGCCACCTTCAACGATCGTCGCGCGGAAAGCGGGCAGATAAGTCTCCTGCATGTCGCGCTCGCTGGCTTTAGCATCAAAGCTATGGCGTTCCGGTTCTGGTCCACTGTGCACTGCGTAGTGTTTAGGCGTGGCGATGACCTTGAAGTAACGCGGATCGGTTCCCTGTAGTCCTTTAACAAACGCGACGCCCAGGCGAGCCGTCAGATAAGGATCCTCGCCATAGGTTTCTTGTCCGCGGCCCCAACGTGGATCGCGAAAGATATTGATGTTTGGACTCCAAAAAGTGAGACCTTTGTACCTGCCGCGCTCACCCTTGCGGATAAATTCGTTGTTCTTGGCGCGCGCTTCAGTGGAGATCACATCCGCGACCTTTAACATCAGATCAGTGTCCCAGGTAGCAGCCAGACCAATGGCTTGCGGAAAGACGGTCGCATAACCGGCGCGCGCGACCCCGTGCAGTGCTTCGTTCCACCACTCGTACTCGGGAATGCCTAACCGTTCAATGGCAGCCGCGCCGTTCATCATCTGCGAGACCTTTTCCTCAAGTGTCATGCGCGAGACGAGATCGTCCACCCGCTGTTCGACCGGCAGTGACGGGTTCTTATAGGGCAACATGCCATCCTGTTGCGCGCCAGACCGGCGTAGGTTTGTGAGCAAGCAGGCAAGCAGAACGAGCAGACAAACAGTAATGCGGCTACTTTTCTTCATTGGTCTCCTTTTTGGAGTGCGTCATGGCATTTCAGCGTCAGGCAAAACTATCCCGCTTCTTGATGACGTAGGGCCAACGTTGCGACCGCGATAACATTCCGTTGGCTTCATCGTCGTTCTTAAACCTCTCGTTGACCGGATCCCAGTAGACCTTTCGTTTCAACTTCATCGCGATCTGATGAATCAAACAGGTAGTGCAGGAACGATGGGCCACTTCAATTGGAGCAATCGGAGCCTGGCGCGTCTTCACGCACTCGAGCCAGTTCCAGTGATGCTCTTTGCTTTCGTACAGATGGATTTCCTGGGGGCCAATAATCGAAGTGATGATCTTCGGATCACTCGCCGCAAGTGCCTGTGGGTCTTTCAACTTGGCCACCGGATCGCTATTCGTCACTTGTTCGTTGCCACGGGAGACGAAAATCCAACCATTAGTGCCTTCAAACTTGATCCCGTTCGGCAACTCGGTACTGACGACCATCTTCACGCCATTGGCGTACAACGCTTCCGTGCGAAACTTCCCGTGGACGTCCCACAGTCCCTTCTCCGGGAATTCTGCCGTGCCCCAAACTTCAATCGGTCCGGTGTACTCCGTATCCATAGCCCAGTGGGCGCAGTCGATATGATGGGAACCCCAGCCAGTGATCATGCCGGCGCCAAATTGTTCGCAGCGTAGCCAACCGGGACGGCCGTAGTCCTTTTGCGGATGCACTCTTTTCTCGGTGTAGTACTTGTACGGAGTGGAGCCTAGCCACATCTCATAGTTGAGGTTCTTCGGAATAGGCATTTCCGGTTCATCATCGCCGGCTGGATCGGCAGGCAGACCAACCGAGACAGTCTTCAATTGACCAATGCGACCATTGCGCACGAGTTCCGCCGCGTAACGAAACTGCGTTGACGAGCGCTGTTGACTGCCAACCTGGAAAATGCGACCAGTACGATGGACCGCGTCGCTCAATGCTCGTCCCTCAGCAATGGTCAACGAGGCGGGCTTTTGCAGGTAAGCGTCTTTGCCTGCTTCAGCCACATCAATGCCGATGATGGAGTGCCAATGATCAGGAGTACTGATCAATACCCCATCGATGTCCTTGTTCTGCAAAAGCTGCCGGTAATCGGTGTAGACAGTAACCCCGTTATAGGTCGCGCCCGTTTTCTTGCTGTAGTAGTCGTTGACCAGTACGCGCGCGTCCTCCGCCCGGTGACTATCCAGATCGCAAACGGCCATGACGCGCGCCTCGTCGTAGCGCCACACTCCGGGTAGGTCGTGACCGCGCGAGATTCGCCCGTTACCAATGGCGCCTATATTGACCCGGTTACTTGGCGCGTTCGCGCCAAACACCGACGAAGGGACGATGCTCGGAAAACCACCGAGGTCAACAGAGGCGGCGATTGTCCCTACCAACGCGGACTTCACAAACGTTCGACGCGAGACACCCGAACGACGTTTATTCTTCATGGCTCACCCTCCTACTTGCTGAGCTCAATCCGTTGCGCTTGTTGTTGTGCCCGGAGTGCTAACTCCATCGCGAGAAAACAATGCTCCTGAGGCATTGCGGTTTCGGTGCGGTTAAGCACGTCGTTTATCAACTGTTCTCCGTAAGGAAGCGGATCGTTGTTGCAATCGAGGTAGCGAGTCTCTTTCTGATCGGTGATAAACAGATGGTTGCCACCGGGCCGTCCGGCAACGTCGCAATTTTTGCGAATCTCGATGAAACCGTCAGTGCCGATGATCGTTAACCGTCCGTCGCCCCAGGTGCTAAGACCGTCCGGGGTAAACCAGTCAACCCGGATGTACCCCATGCCGCCATCACCGCGCAGCATGACGTCACCGAAGTCTTCAAAAGCCGGGTACTGCGGATGGTGAACGTTTCCGGTTTGCGAGGCGACGACTGTAGCGCTGCTCGATCCAGTGAAGAACAGGAATTGATCAAACTGGTGCGAAGCAATGTCGCAAATGATTCCGCCAAAGTATTTTTTGTCCCAGAACCATTCTGGTCGCGTCTTGGGGTTAATGCGATGTGGTCCCAGTCCCGCGGTCTGCAGAACCTTGCCGATGGCTCCTGCCTTCACCAGTTCGCCGGCACGTACGGTAGCCTTGTTCTCGAAGCGCTCGCTGTACATGATCGAATAGATTCGTTTGGTCTCTTTTTGTACCCGTCGCACTTCTGCCAATTGGTCCAGGGTAGTGATCCCGGGCTTGTCAGACATGTAGTCTTTGCCATGTTTCATCACCTCGATCCCCAGCGGCGCGCGGTCGACAGGAATCCCGGCGCTGACTACAAGCTGAATTGATTTGTCTTCCAGGATCTCGGGTTGGCTACGCGCTTGTTTGACCTGGGGATAACGCTTTGCGAAAGCGGCGGCTAGCTCAGGTTCTTTCGCGTAAAAGGATACGAATTCTCCGCCACCGCGGATGGCCGCGCCGATTTGGCTGTTGATGTGATCATGGTTGATGCCGATGACCGAAAAACGTAATCGAGGTGTTGCCTGGCTCATCAGTTTGCCTCTCCGTGCTGCGGTTACGGGCTCGTTGCCCTCAGGGGTACTTCCTTTTCCGACGGCCGAAATGGCCAGCAGGCCGGCAGCCGACGTCACTGACTGTCTGATGAACTTCCTTCTACTAGCTTCTGTTTTTTTCATGTTCCCTCATTCGGTTTCCAGGTTTGGTTGATAGTCACGTTCCGTGTATTCGAAATAGGCGAAGTCAGCGGGACGGCGTTGTCCAGTCGAGTCCTGGCAACACATGCCTACAAAAGCGCCGGTAAAGTTTGGTTGACCGGGGGCGGTGGCTTCGTCAGAAAGGATACTGGCGTCAAATTGTTCTGGTAGCCAGGTCCATGATTGCTGGTTGACCCGGTAGGCAAAGCGCAACCGTTCGAAATCGACTTCGACGCGCAATTCGACCGGCGCGTTGGCTGGAATTGGTATCGGGGTCGTGAAGGCATCCGACTGAAGCTGATCCGGCAAGGCTGACATCACGCGCAGGTGTTTGCCCAGGGTTTCGTCATGACCCAGGTAGCAGTAATGAAACTTAGCGCCGTTGTAGTAACAGACGAGGCCGGCCTGCTGTTGAAAGTCCACCGGGTCGAAGTCAACTGAGGTAGTCGCACTATAACAATGAGCTTGCTGCCGACGGGCCACCAAACCCTGGCGAAACTGAGCACCGATTGACTCGAGCCCGAAAATGCGCAGGTAACCCCGCCGAGCGCTCAACGTGAAAATCTCCTCGGGCCAGGGCGAACGTAACCACTGAAAGTCGATGGGTAACTCCTCACTGTCGAAGTTTTCCCGGGTTGAGTTGCTGGTGGGAAACCCGTGCGCGGGCACGTCAGGCGCCGGGACCTTGTCCTGCGGTATTGCCTCGCCGCTCGCAGTGCGCAACCAGCCGTCGTCGCCCCAGACCATTTTCTGAATGGCCGTCTCACGTCCCAGCGTGCAGCGACCCCGGTTCTTAATGGGCCGGCCGCAAAGATGGACCATGTAGGTCGCACCGTCCTGGGTATCGACGAGATCGGCGTGGCCGGAGCGCTGTAGTTCGACGTCTGGCCGGTTGCGGGACGTCAGAATGTAGGTCTGGGGATGAAGTTCATAAGGACCGGACAAGCTGCGCGAACGAGCTAGCGTGACCGCATGACCCCAACCCGTGCCGCCTTCCGCGGTTAGCAGATAGTAATAGCCATTCCGTTTGTATAGATGCGGACCCTCGGTGAAGCCAATCGACGTACCTCTAAAGATCAGCGAGCGTGGGCCAACCAGCCTTCGTTCAGAGAATGAGTATTCTTGCAATTGGATCCCGGCGAAGCGGTTTTGGCTGGGCCGAAAGTCCCAAAGCATGTTCACCAGGTACTTGCGTCCGTCATCGTCGTGGAAGAGAGAAGGATCGAAGCCGCTGCTGTTCAGAAAGATCGGGTCGGACCATTCGCCGTCGATGGTCTCGGAAGTCACTAGATAGTTATGCATATCGCGCAACGACGCGCCGCTTGTGCCGGGTTGGCTGGTGCGACCGTAACGCTTAACGTCAGTGTAAATGAGATAGAAGAGTCCCTTGTCGTAAGTCAGGCAAGGCGCCCAGATGCCGCAGGAGTCGGGATCGCCGAGCATGTTCAATTGACTGGCGCGCTTGAGCGGCCGAGTAAGCAGGCGCCAATTCACCAGATCGCGCGAATGATGTATTTGCACTCCCGGATACCACTCGAAAGTAGAGGTGGCGATGTAGTAGTCATCACCCACGCGCACGATTGAGGGGTCGGGATTAAACCCGCGCAGGATCGGATTGGTAATGGTTTGTGCGTGGTCAGTCATTTCTGACTTTGCAAATAATCATGAACTTGTGTGATCGAATTAAGCCTTCGCAGTAGACGCTTGATTCGGCGGCTGCACAACCGTCCACAACCAGACTGCTCCCAGGAGATCGAGTACCCCCAAAGACACGAAGAATGGTGCGTAGCCGATCGACGTAACGAGCGCGCCAATCAACAACGAGAATATTCCCAGGCCTGCATTTCCCATCGTGCCCGCCATGCCCGCTACAGTCGCCACTTCGTTGCGCTTGAATAAATCTGAGGACATCGTGATCACCGTCACTGACAGGGTTTGGTGCGCGAAACCCGCAAGACTTACCAGCGCAATCGCCGTGTAAGGATTCTCCACCAAACCTGCAAATGCGATTCCGATCATCATCAGTGCGCCTAAACTGAAGGCGCTGCGCCGGGCGTTGATCAAGCTGAGACCGCCATACTTTTGCAGCGCCGCAGTCACGGCTGGTCCAAACAGACAGCCAAGGTCAGCCGCCAAAAACGGCATCCAGGCAAACATCGCGATCTGTTTCAGATCGAAATGGCGGGCCGTCTTGAGATACAGTGGAAACCAAAAACTCAACGTCCCCCAGGTTGGATCGGCCAAAAAGCGCGGGATGGCAATGCCCCAAAAGTTGCGTTGCTGCATGAGATTCCAGACCGATGGTTTCTTCCCGTCACTCTGGAGATGTGCTTCCTGGCCCCGCGCGATGTGCGCCTTTTCGGTAGGCGTCATGGCCGGATGCTCGCCAGGTGAACGGTAAAGCAGCAAACACAAGACGACCCAGATCAAGCCCATGCCACCGGTGATCACAAATGCGGATTGCCAGTTGTAATTAAGAATGGCCCAGACGACGAGTGGCGGGGCCAGCATCGATCCAAACGACGCCCCGATGTTGTAGACTCCTCCGGCCAGGCCGCGTTCTTTGGCGGGAAACCATTCGGCTGTCGCTTTCATGCCCGCTGGATTTGCGGACCCTTCGCTGAATCCCAGTAATGCGCGCAGAGCAGCCAGTACTTGCCAGTTATGGGCCAGTCCATGGGCCATGTTTACTACTGACCAGGTAAACGCGAAGATTGCCAGGCCAATGCGCAGCCCCAATACATCCAGGACGTAACCGCAAAGCGGTTGGAACATGATCGCTACTTGAAAGGCTGCTAGAACATATGAATACTGCCGCTCGGTGATGTGCAGGTCCTGGAGTACGGTGGGAGCGGCAACAGCGAGTGTGCTGCGCGTCAAATAGTTTAAGATCGAGCCCAGCATGATGAGACCCATAATCCACCACCGCAGTCCTCTGATCCGGAAGCCCGTGGTTGTGGCGCTGGCGCTGATGGTGCGCGGCTCAACTGTCGCTGTTGACTCTTCCATTCGGTTATAGTCTCTGAAACTGATCCAATGACTGCGAACAAACTTACGATCTGGTGCAACAACGACTTCAGCGACAACGAACAACGCGAACGGGCGCTGCTTACTGAAGGCGCTGGCGAACATCAGTTGCTGCTGTTTGCATACCAGCAAGATGGTCGCGAAGGTGAATCCCGCACGGCGCTAAAGACTGCTGAGGTTGCGTTTGGTTACCCGTCAGCAACTGCGGTGGTGGAATGCGACAACCTGCGTTGGGTCCAGCTTCACTCCGCCGGCTACACGACGTTCGACCGCGATGAAATACGACGGACGATGACGGGTCGCGGCACGATGCTGACGAATAGCTCCGCCGTCTACGACGAGCCGTGTGCCCAGCACCTGTTGGCAATGATCACGTCACTGGCCCGGCAACTTCCCGCGGCGCTTGATGCGCAACGCGGCGACAGGTCCTGGCCCATGACGTCATTGCGGTCGCAAGCGCAACTCCTCAATGGACAGACCGTTTTGTTGCTCGGCTTCGGAGCGATTGCGCGCCGGTTGGTAGAGCTTTTGCAACCGCTGCACCTGAACTTGATTGCGGTGCGGCGTCACGTCAGCGGTGACGAACCAATTCGAGTGGAAGAGATCGCTCGCGTCCACGAATTGCTGCCCCTGGCCGACCACGTAGTAAATATCCTGCCCGCGAATGAGCAAACGCAAAACTTTCTCAATGCGGCCCGACTCGGTACTTTGAAGCGTGGCGCAATCGTCTACAACATTGGTCGCGGTTCGACGGTGGACCAGGATGCGCTTTTGAAAGAGCTGACTGCGGGCAGGATTGCCGCTGCCTATTTGGACGTTACTAATCCGGAACCGCTGCCGGCAGACCATCCGTTATGGAGCACGCCTAACTGTTTCATCACGCCGCATACGGCTGGCGGTCACGCGAACGAAAAGGAACGGCAGGTCAGGCATTTTCTCCAGAACTTGCGCCGCTTCGAACGGGGGGAGCCGCTTCACAACAGAGTCTGGTAACCGCAACCGTTCATAGTCCAAAGACCACTTGACTCAAAATCTTTCCGGCTCTTCCCACTGATTCGACGCTGCTGACTTGAATATCGCTTCGATCACAGCCATGTTCTTGATCGACTCTTCGAGGGGAATTGGCTGCGCCTTGTTCTCTCTAATGGCCTGCGAAAAGAGATCGCCTTGCACTGTGTATTGATCACATGGTTCGAACTCGATCGTCTGGATGGCGCTGCCAGTTAGATCTGAGCCGTCGTCAATAAAAATCTTACAGGGGAGATCCGGCGGCGCATTTACAGGAATTTGCACTTCTATCCGGCCTTTGGTGCCGATGATCTGCACTCGCTGATAAGGAGTCACTCGCGTACTGCAAGTGAAGATGGAATGGCCGCCAGGAAAGTCGAGTAACGCTGAGGTCAGGATGTCGGTTTTTGTATCAGGATGGTTTTCGATTAGCGCTACAACTCGAGTTGGTTCGTTCGCAAAAATAAGGCGCGAGAAATAGATGAGGTAACAACCGATGTCCATCAAGCCGCCGCCACCTGTCTCGCGGAGATTGCGAATGTTGTGCGGATCCTGGTTGTTGTAACTAAAATAACCCGCCACCGATCGTACCGGGCCAATTCGTCCTTCTTTGATCAGATCCAGGGTCGCGACCCACTGCGGATTGGTGCGCACCATGAAGGCTTCTTCAATCCTCACGCCAGTTCGCTCACGCACCGGCAGCAGAGTTAACGCTTCGGCAACCGTCATGCTGATTGGCTTTTCACAGAGCACATGCTTACCGGCCGTAGCTGCTTTAATGGTCCACTCGACGTGCAGGTTGTTGGGTAGCGGGTTGTAGATGGCTTCGATGTCGCGGTCGTTGATCAGTTCTTCGTACGACCCGTAGGCTTTCGCGATTCCGAGTTGTTTGGCGGCTGCTTCTGCCTTGGTGAGATCTCGCGAAGCAATCGCTGTTATTTCGGACCAGGCGCTCGCCTGCATCGCGGGAATAACTTTCTTTACCGCGATATTGGCGACGCCCAGCACTCCCCATTTTACTTTTTGCGCCATGAGTTTTCGCGAAGGCTATTTCGTTCCCGGTGAACGCCAGTTAATTACGTGATAGACAGCCGGCGTGGTGCCAACATTTTTCAAGGCGTGCAACTGATTCGACGCGTTAAAGATGACTGAGCCGGGACCAACTTTCTTCCATTCACCATTTGACAGCACTTCTACAGTGCCTTCACGAATGATGACCAGCTCTTCATTGGGATGTTTGTGCGGCGGATGTGATTGCAGGCCAGGGTTGAGTGTGGTGACGTGGCACTCCAGTTCATCGAGTGTCGCAGTGGGACTGCGAAAGAACTGGCGCACTGAACCCACGTCTGTCTGCTTGTTTGCGATGGCGTTCCAATCAAAGGCGGTCGACTGCATGACGCTCGTTTGGGCCCGAGCCGCTACCAATGAAAGTGTGGCGCCTGCGGTTATCAAGGCAACCGTAATATCGCGGCGACTAATCATTTGAATGTTCTCCCCGCAAGCAAGTTGGTCCACCGATTACGCCGATTACGCAGATTTCCTCCTTGCGTCTAGCTCGGCACAATCTGCGTAATCGGT